>NZ_QUJZ01000004.1:268936-269254 GCF_003480845.1 Blautia sp. TM10-2
AAATACCGAAAGAAGGTATTGTATGGGAGAATACGCAGAGATGTCCGAGAGATAATAGCAACTTTATGCCAGTATAAAAATGTAGAGATAATTGCAGGAGCGGTATGTATAGATCATGTACATTTAAGCGTAGCAATTCCACCAAAACTCAGAGTATCAGATTTTATGGGGTATCTGAAAGGAAAAAGCACATTAATGATTTATGACAGGCATCCTGAGTTGCAAAGTAAATGGGATAAAGCGTTTTGGGCTAGAGGATATTATGTTGAAACGATTGGCAATATAACAGATGAAGCAGTTCAAAAGTATATAAAAGAG
>NZ_QUJZ01000005.1:0-255600 GCF_003480845.1 Blautia sp. TM10-2
TACAGGTCAAGCATTAAGAGCGCAGGGTGGATGCCTTGGCACTGAGAGCCGATGAAGGACGTGATAAGCTGCGAAAAGCTTCGGGGAGGAGCAAATATCCATTGATCCGGAGATATCCGAATGGGGAAACCCACTTGAGCAAACCTCAAGTATCCATACGCCAATCCATAACGTATGGAAGGGAACCGGGGGAACTGAAACATCTAAGTACCCCGAGGAGAAGAAAGAAACCTCGATTTCCAAAGTAGCGGCGAGCGAAATGGAAAGAGCCCAAACCGTGGTGCGTGCACCGCGGGGTTGTGGACTGCATAAGGTACTCGAATCAATAGCCGAACAGTTTTGGGAAATCTGATCAGAGAGGGTGAAAATCCCGTAGGCGAAATTGATGAGAGGCTGGCAGGATCCAGAGTACCACGAGACACGGGAAACCTTGTGGGAAGCAGGAGGGACCACCCTCCAAGGCTAAATACTCCTCAGTGACCGATAGCGCATAGTACTGTGAAGGAAAGGTGAAAAGGACCCCGGGAGGGGAGTGAAAGAGAACCTGAAACCCTGTGTTTACAAGCTGTGGAAGTGCCTTATGTGCACAACCGCGTACTTTTTGTAGAACGGTCCGGCGAGTTACGTTTACTGGCAAGGTTAAGTACTATAGGTACGGAGCCGAAGGGAAACCAAGTCTTAAGAGGGCGTGAAGTCAGTAAGAGTAGACCCGAAACCGGGTGATCTACCCATGTCCAGGCTGAAGCTGCCGTAAGAGGTAGTGGAGGGCCGAACGCACATCCGTTGAAAAGGGTGGCGATGAGGTGTGGGTAGGGGAGAAATTCCAATCGAACCCGGAGATAGCTGGTTCTCCTCGAAATAGCTTTAGGGCTAGCCTCGATGGAGTCTTACGGAGGTAGAGCACTGAATTTCTAAGGGGGCGTCAAAGCTTACCAAGGGATATCAAACTCCGAATGCCGTAAAGATGCTCATCGGGAGTCAGACTGCACGAGATAAGTTGGGCAGTCAAAAGGGAAAGAGCCCAGACCTGCTGCTAAGGTCCCAAAGTACGTGTTAAGTGGAAAAGGATGTGGGATTTCGAAGACAACTAGGATGTTGGCTCAGAAGCAGCCACACATTCAAAGAGTGCGTAATAGCTCACTAGTCGAGAGGTCCTGCGCCGAAAATGTCCGGGGCTGAAACACGACACCGAAGCACAGGATACCGCAAGGTATGGTAGAGGAGCATTGCTGGCGCAACGAAGCAGTACCGGAAGGAGCTGTGGAGTGCCAGGAAGAGAGAATGCCGGAATGAGTAGCGAGAGAGAGGTGGGAATCCTCTCGGCCGAATATCCAAGGTTTCCAGGGTAAAGCTGATCTGCCCTGGGTAAGTCGGGGCCTAAGGAGAGGCAGAAATGCGTATCCGATGGACAGCAGGTTGAGATTCCTGCACTATCTTAAAACAGAACTGTGGGGACATTTGTGGAGAGCACAGGCGCGGAACGGAAAGCCGCGTGCAAGCGAAGGAGGAGTCACATAGGAAAAACCGTGTGGCAATCCAAAGGCGTGATGCGGACCGAACTAGAGTAGGGAAGTGTGTGAGCCATGAATCAAGAAAAGCCGCTATTGTTTTTAAGATACCCGTACCGTAAACCGACACAGGTGGATGAGGAGAGAATCCTAAGGCCGGCGGAAGAAGCATTGTTAAGGAACTCGGCAAAATGACCCCGTAACTTCGGGAGAAGGGGTGCCAACGAGAGTTGGCCGCAGAGAATAGGCTCAAGCAACTGTTTAGCAAAAACACAGGTCTATGCAAAACCGTAAGGTGAGGTATATGGGCTGACGCCTGCCCGGTGCTGGAAGGTTAAGAGGAGAGGTTAGCGCAAGCGAAGCTTTGAATTTAAGCCCCAGTAAACGGCGGCCGTAACTATAACGGTCCTAAGGTAGCGAAATTCCTTGTCGGGTAAGTTCCGACCCGCACGAAAGGCGTAATGATTTGAGCGCTGTCTCGACAATGCATCCGGTGAAATTGAAGTACCAGTGAAGATGCTGGTTACCCGCGCCAGGACGGAAAGACCCCATGGAGCTTTACTCCAGTTTGGTACTGGGGTCCGGCAGTGCATGTACAGGATAGGTGGGAGGCTGTGAACCTGGAACGCCAGTTTCAGGGGAGCCATTGTTGGGATACCACCCTTGTGCTGCTGGGCTTCTAACCAGCGGCCTTTATCAGGCCGGGGGACAATGCCAGACGGGGAGTTTGACTGGGGCGGTCGCCTCCGAAAGGGTATCGGAGGCGCTCAAAGGTTCCCTCAGAATGGTCGGAAACCATTCGAAGAGTGCAAAGGCAGAAGGGAGCTTGACTGCGACACCGACGGGTGGAGCAGGTACGAAAGTAGGACTTAGTGATCCGGTGGTATTAAGTGGGAATGCCATCGCTCAACGGATAAAAGCTACCCTGGGGATAACAGGCTTATCACTCCCAAGAGTTCACATCGACGGAGTGGTTTGGCACCTCGATGTCGGCTCATCGCATCCTGGGGCTGTAGTAGGTCCCAAGGGTTGGGCTGTTCGCCCATTAAAGCGGTACGCGAGCTGGGTTCAGAACGTCGTGAGACAGTTCGGTCCCTATCCGGCGTGGGCGTAGGATATTTGAGAGGAGCTGTCCTTAGTACGAGAGGACCGGGATGGACTGACCTCTGGTGTACCGGTTGAACCGCCAGGTTCACGGCCGGGTAGCCAAGTCGGGAAGGGATAAACGCTGAAGGCATCTAAGCGTGAAGCCCCCCTCAAGATGAGATATCCCATTCGAAAGAAGTAAGACCCCTTGAAGACGACGAGGTAGATAGGGCAGGGGTGGAAGTGCCGTAAGGCATGGAGCTGACTGTTACTAATCGGTCGAGGGCTTGACCTGAAATGCAAAACAAAAGTTTTGCAGAAAATGGTTGTGTTCGGAAAGAAAGTATGGTATGATGTATAGATGTTAAGTGTATGCGGTTTTGAAGGTATATCTAGCGTAGGGGATTGGTCAAATGGTATGATAGGGGTCTCCAAAACCTTTGGTGGGAGTTCGATTCTCTCATCCCCTGTATTAGGAAAGAGTGAAGATACAAAATCTTCACTCTTTTTTCGTATTGTTTAAAAGAAAAGTCTAACAGAACAGGATTTACAGAATTTTAAGATATTTTTGTAAAGCAGGACTGTTTTTTATGGTGTAAATAAGGTACAATAGAGCCACAGAACATATTCAAAAATAATGAAAAATGAAACATGAGAAGGGAGTGGGTGTAACGTGAGCAGAGAAAAGAATGGAAGCCGCGGCACGGTAAAAGCTGTCATTTATCTTCTGATCGTAGTAATCCTTGCTGGAATGGTTGTTTATCTGACGCAGTCGTTGCGGCGGGACCGGGAGCCGGAGATTACGGGGACGTTTATTGACAGCAAGCTGGAGGCGGCGGGGGAGCTGACGTCGGCGAAGATGATTTATAACGGGCTGATTCATTACTCGGACGGGTCGATTCCGTTTCTGACGCAGAAGGCGTTTAATATGACATACCGTGCAGAGGTACGTGCGGGCGTGGATCTCTCGAAGGCGAATACGGAGGTGACGGATTCAGAAGTAACAGTTACACTTCCGGCAGTGGAGATTTTTGATATTTCCATCGACAATGATTCCATCCAGTATTACGATGAGAAGGCAGCGCTTCTGAACTGGGAGCGGAAGGAAGATGCGATGGATGCAATCGCGAGTGCGAAGGAGGATGTAGAGCAGCAGACGAAAGAAATGGATGACCTGGAAACGATGGCACAGGAACAGGCGAAAACACTGATTACCGGAATGCTGTCCGAGACGGTCGGGGACAAGACATTGGTTGTAAAATTTGAAGAATAGTACATAGACGGGATGTCGGCACTTCTTTTTGGGGGATAAAAAAAGGAGGGCCGGTATTTCTTCTGGCAGAAACACCGGCATTATGAAAAAGAAAAATCTATATAAATTGGAAAGAATATTAGGTTGGGACAACGGTTGAAAGATAGAGGAAGATGATTTGTTGTCCCTTTGTTTTGATACGTTTAGTATAGTTGTCATATGTGAGGAAAGTGTGAATGGAGTTTGAAGAAACTTTGAAAAGATTTGTGAATGGCGCGGGTGAACATCGGAACATCCCAACGCCCGGATATCGCCGAATTTGCATAGAATTAACTTGAAAGTGAACACTGCTTCATGGTACAATCGTTTGGCATGTGTGAAATATGAGTTACATTTGAGAGGACAAAAACTATGGACTATAAACTGCTGCTGGACACCGCGGTCATGGCGGGAGAAATCCTGCTGGAAAGCGGGGCGGAGACGTGGCGGGTGGAGGATACCATGCTGCGGATGCTGCGCATGTCCGGCCTGAAAACTGCGGATGTACTGGCGCTGACGACCGGCTTTGTGGTAACGCTCGACGACCCGGCGATGGATTCCATGACTGTTATGCGCAGCGTAGAGAGCCGTGCAACGGATCTGAACCGGATCCATGCGGTCAATCAGCTTTCCCGCGATTTCTGCGAAGGAAATATCGACCTGGATGCGCTGTTCCACCGGGTGCGGGATATCTATCGTGCCAAGTCGGAAATTAAAAAAAATCTGCTCGCGATGATGGCGACGACCGCAGGCTTTGCAATCATGTTCGGAGCCGGGTTCTACGAAGTGCTGGCATCTGCACTTGCAGGTTTTATATCAGGAATCGGTGTTTACGGAGGAAAAAAAGCCGGGATGCAGTCGTTTCTTGTGAACTGTATCGGGTCATTTTTGCTGGCGGTCACATCTATTCTCTGTGTTCATTACCTGCCGGGGACCATGGATCTGAACGTCATTATCATTGCATCGATCATGCCCCTCGTACCGGGTGTGGCGATCACGAATGCGGTGTATGATACCCTGCACGGCGACTACATTTCCGGTGCGGCACGGATGCTTGAGGCGTTTGTAACCGCTGCGGCCATCGCAATCGGCGTGGGACTTGGCATGCTGCTGCTCCGTCCACTGGTGCGGTAGAGAAAACCGATACAGAAAAAAGATGAGGTTAAAGCAAAAATATGAGAATAGCAGGTGAAATCATCCTGAAATCCCTTGGAGCCTGGGTTGCAATCTGGGGATTTTCAAGACTGTTGAACGCACCAAAAAAGCTGGAATGCTACACGGCCGGTGTCGGTATGATCGGCTGGGCGGTCTATCTGATCGTGGAAGTATTCAACGACGGCATTCTGATGAAGAACTTTCTTGCCGCCGTTGCCGTCGCCCTGGTTTCCCAGGCAATGGCGCGTCATTTCAAAGCGCCGGTGATCCTTTTCGTGATCCCGGGCATTCTTCCGATGGTGCCGGGAGCCGGTATGTACCGCATCGTCTACTCGATCGTTATGGGGCCGGAAAACATGGTTGGAACGTATCTTTTAGAGACAGCGACCGCGGCAGGCGCAATTGCCCTTGGAATTTTCCTCGGAGAAGCGCTGCAGAAGGTATTTTTTTACGAATTCCATAGGTGATTTACGAAAAAAGTGAGAAATTTGCCAAAACCAAATTTTTTGCTTTTTTTTGTCGAATTTTATGATATACTTAACAGTGTATGTGCCCTTGGACAAAAGAAGAAATCTATAGGGGCATTTTTAACATCAGTAGACAAGAAGTCCCCCGCTTCTAAAGCGGTGGGATGAATTGTTAAAAGAAACATAACGGTAGTGGCGGGCGGAGAGAAATCGGTATCCTCCACTGACATGAGGTAAGTCACAGTCGAACTATTTTCGACATGTCAGACTCCGTGAAAATACCGACTGTGAGTTGAAACAAGGAAAAAAGAAGAGAAGTAAGTAAAGTGCAGACACAGAACTATGAGGAGCAAAAAATATGAAGTTTGAAGATGATGATTTAAAGGACGGTAAACTTTGGGCTGCCCTGCAAAAAGAGATTGACCGTGACCTGGCGGAAAAGGAGAGCGGTGAAACATTCCAGGAAGAACTGGCAGACATCGAAGACTCCATTGAATTTGAAAGCAAAGAAACAAAAAGCGAAGATCACATCCCGGATGAGACTGCAAATTTAAGTAATCTGCGAAGTGTCCTTGAGGCAACTGAGCGTGCAAAAGACGAAGAAGCGAAGCAGAAAATGAAGCAGACCAAAGTGGAGCCTGTGACGCAGGACATCGAGATTCCGGAATTTACAGAAGAGGAAGAAGAAATCGAAGAGACGCCGGCGGAGACAAAAACAGAATCGGAACCGGAAGAAGTGATGGTGGATGATGATCTGATCATCAACGATCCATTCGCAGATGAGGATGATCTGCTGGGAGAAGAGAAGACAGAGACCAAGGGTTCGGAGAAAGAAGTGCTTGGTGATCAGGTGGAAGCCGCAATGGAGCGCCTCGTCAGCGACACGGTAGGCCATATCCCAATGCCGGAAATAGACGATGAGGATGATGACTACGACGATTATGAGGATGACGACGAAGAGTACATTCCGCATGGCGCAAAACCGCAGAAGAAAAAGGGAAAAGGCGGTGCGGTTATCGCCGTTGCAGCCGTTGCTGTTATTGCTGTGGGAGGCTTTTTCTATGGAAGCAAAATGTTCCATTACCAGAATTATTTTTTCAACGGAACAACCATCAACGGAGTAGACTGCTCGGATATGACGGCCAAAGAGGCAGAAACGAAAATCAAAGAGCAGGCTGCAAACTATACCTTAAATGTAAAATTCAAAGACAATGATACGAAGAGTGTCAGCGGAAAAGACATCGACTACACCTACGCCGGAGACGGCAGCGTGGAGAGCGTGTTAAAGAAACAGAACAGTTTCCTCTGGTTCCTGGGAAATGGCGGAAAAGAGAAAGATTCCCAGGTCACCATGCAGTACAGTCAGGAAAAACTGGATGCGGTGATTGATGGATTTGACGAATTCCAGTCCGCAGACGGTGAGAATGCACCGGCCAGCGCCTACATCACCTTCCAGAACAATGAGTTTGAGATTGTGGATGCTGTTATGGGTGAGGGAATGGATCTTACCCTTGCAAAACAGTGCATCGAAAACGCGCTGATCAATGCGGATACCGAAGTGGATCTTGAAAAAGCAGGCGTTTACGACGGAACCTTGGTAACAGCAGATGACGAAACACTGAATGCACAGAAGGATCAGTTAAATGAACTGGTACGCGCAAGCATCACATACAGTATGCCGGATGGAACAACACAGATTCTTGACGGAAATACCATGAAAGACTGGCTGGCAGTCGATGCGGATGGAAATTATTCCAAAGATGAAAACCAGTGGAATGAAAGAGTAAAAGAATATGTGGCAAATCTTGCGGCAGCGATTGATACCGATGGCAAGGATCACACCTTCCCGGCAACCGGTATCGAAGGCGGCGTGACCATCAGCCAGGAAGGCTACGGATGGAAAGTGGATCAGGAGCAGGAGATAGCAAAGATCGCAGAAGAAGTAGATGCTCACGCAGCAGACGCAAGAGAGCCGCAGTATGCGCAGAGAGAGTTTGCTGCTTCCACAGAGAACAACGGATTCGGCAAGACGTATGTTGAGGTTGATGCCAGCCGTCAGCATATCTGGCTCTACAAAGATGGAAATCTGGTTGTCGACGGTGACTGTGTAACCGGTCTGATGGAGCAGAGCAGCTACACGAAGCCGGGTATCTACACAACCGCAGCAAAAGAAAGCCAGAAAAAACTGCACGGAGAGCTTCAGGCAGACGGCAGCTATTCCTGGGAAAGAGATGTGGATTCCTGGATTCCGTTCAACGGAGAGATTGGTTTCTACGATGCTTCCTGGAGAAGTAGTTTCGGCGGAAACCTGTATCTGACTGCAGGATCGACGACAGGATCTGTTGCACTTCCGACTGCAGTGGCACAGGCATTATATGACAATGTCGATGACGGAACACCGGTTATCATTTATTATTCCGAAGCTTATGAGGTAAGTGAAGACACGCTTACTGTGACACAGGCACCGGAAGCAGATGACGAAAATGTCGATGATACGACGAATACCACGACAGTAACGCCGACGAGAACGCCATCCTACACGTACGATGATTACACGCCGTCAACTCCGTCAACCCCATCAACTCCATCAACCCCATCAACTCCATCGACCCCGTCTACGCCGGAACCGACCACAGCACCGACCGAGATCCCGTCTACGCCGGAGCCGACCGTAGCACCGACGGAGACCCCGTCCACACCGGAACCGACCCAGGAGCCGAGCGCACCGGATCAGGGAGACCATACGGGTGACGATGATTACCCAGGTAAGGGCGAGAGCTGAGAAAAGAAGAAATAGAACATAAAAAATACGCATTCCGTTATCAAAACAGGAATGCGTATTTTTTATGAGAAAGAAACTGTTAAAAATTAATTTTCCGGTACGAACAGTGTGACAAGATCCATCGGGGAAGTGATGGTGTAGTCCGGGTTTTCGGTCTGACCAAAACCGTATGCGGCATGGACAAACGGGATTCCGGCCTCGCGTGTCGCCTTGTAGTCGCCGTCGGTATCGCCGACATAGACCGCGTGCTGCAGATGGTTCTGTTCGATGATTGTACGGATGTTGTCTGCCTTTGCCTTTCCGGTATCGCCAGGACAGAGATGGCCTTTGAAATAGTGACCGAGGCCTGTGGCTTCCAGAAAAACTTCGATATAGCCCGCCTGGCAGTTGCTTACGATATAAAGCGGGTAATGTCTGGAAAGAATAGAAAGTGCATCGACAAGTCCCGGATAAACAGGAGCCGGTGTCGCAAGAAGTGCCTCATGCTCTTTGGCACAGCATGCCTCGATCAGTTCTAACTGGCGCTCCTTTGGATATTCGTGGAAAATGACGGCGGCGATATCCGGGAGCAGGCGGCCGAACAGGCCTTTTAACACGGTTCCGGTGAGGTTTGGTGTCATATCAGTTTCTTTTTCCATAATCTGATTCCATGCGTCGGCAACAACGTCTGTGGAGTCCCACAGGGTGCCGTCCACATCAAAAATAATACTGTCGATCAAGAGTTTTTCCTCCATATCTTAAGGGTTTTGGTTATTCTTTTAAAGTATTTATTAATTTTAATCAAAAACACGTGAGAGCGCAATGTTTATTTTGCATTTTGGAGGAAAATGTGGCAAAATAAGAATGATATATTAACAGGAGATTACTATGCAGGACACAATCACAAAGCCATTATTGAAATGGTATGGCGAAAATAAAAGAGTGCTGCCGTGGAGAGAAAAAAAGAACCCGTATGAAATCTGGGTTTCCGAGATTATGCTCCAGCAGACGAGGGTGGAGGCGGTCAAGCCGTTTTATGAGCGGTTTATGCGTGAACTGCCCAATGTCGCAGCACTTGCGGTCTGTCCCGAGGAAAAGCTTTTGAAGCTCTGGGAAGGCCTTGGTTACTATAACCGTGTGCGGAATATGCAGAAGGCCGCACAGAAAATTATGGAAGTGTATGACGGTGTATTTCCGGCAGATTACGAAGCCTTAAAAGGACTTCCGGGAATTGGAAATTACACAGCGGGAGCCGTTGCATCGATCGCGTTTTGCATTCCGGTGCCGGCGGTGGACGGAAATGTGCTTCGTGTGATGGCACGCCTCCGGGAGGACGGTGAGGACATTTTAAAGCAGTCCGTGAAAAACCGCGTGGAAGCGGAATTGACCGAAATCATGCCGGCAGAAGATCCGGGAGCCTTCAACCAGGCGATGATGGATCTCGGCGCAATGGTCTGTCTGCCGAACGGCGCACCAAAATGTGAAGTCTGTCCGCTTTTTGACCAGTGTCTGGCGGGACAGCATCAGACCTGGACGGAATATCCGTTTAAAAAGAGCGCAAAGCCGCGCAGAATCGAAGACAGAACCGTTCTGTTATTTCTGGACGGTACGCACACAGCAGTGCGGAAACGGCCGAAAAAAGGACTTCTGGCGGGACTTTACGAGTTCCCGAACTTCGATGGCGTGCTCTCCGAACAGGAAGCACTTGAAGAGGCAGAAAAATTCGGCGTGACGCCGCTTCATATTCAGGCATTGCCGCCGTACAAGCACATTTTTTCCCATGTCGAGTGGCATATCACAGGATACGCTATTAAAATTGCAGGAAACGATGTGGAGCAGGAAGGGGAAGAAAAAGCCGGATTGATTTTTGCGGATGCGAAAACCGCGGCTGAAAGATATGCCATTCCGTCTGCGTTTGCGGAATACGCAAAATATACAGATCTGGAACGTGCCTGAAACGGCAGAAGAGCAAAAAAGAGCAGGGAGAAAAAAGATGAAGATTTTATCAATTGCAGTACCATGCTATAATTCAGAAGCATATATGGAGAAATGTATCGATTCGCTGCTGGTCGGCGGAGAAGAAGTAGAAATTCTGATCGTGGACGATGGTTCCAAGGACGGAACCACAGAGATTGCAGACCGCTATCAGGAAAAATATCCGACGATTGTAAAAGCGATTCATCAGGAAAACAAGGGCCACGGCGGAGCAGTCAACACGGGTGTGGAAAATGCGACGGGTCTGTACTTTAAGGTTGTGGACAGTGATGACTGGGTAAACCCAGAGGCATACCAGAAGATTTTAAATGTTCTGGCAGAAGTCGTACGCGGACCGAAAACACTCGACCTTCTGATCAGTAACTATGTGTATGAAAAAGAGGGCGCCAAGAGAAAACGTGTGATGCGCTATGCGAAATCGCTGCCGGAAGGCCGCTTTTTCGGATGGGATGAGGCGAAAGCTCTCGGCAAAACACATTATCTGCTGATGCATTCGCTGATTTACCGGACTTCTCTTTTAAGAGAGTGCGGCATGAAGCTGCCGGAGCACACCTTCTATGTGGATAATCTGGTTGCGTTTATTCCGCTTCCGTACGTCAAAACGATGTATTATCTCGATGTCAATTTCTACCGCTACTTTATCGGGAGAGCCGACCAGTCGGTTAACGAGAAAGTCATGATCGGCAGAATTGACCAGCAGATCCGTGTCAACAAGCTGATGATCGATTACCTTGGTGAACAGAAAGGGCTGTCGAAGCACCTGCGGAAATATATGATCAGCTATCTGACCATTATTATGACGGTTTCTTCCGTGATGATGATGCGCTCCGGAACGGAAGAAAATCTCGAGAAAAAGAACGATCTTTGGAGATACCTGAAACAGGAGGATGCAGCCGATTACTTCCGCATCCGCCACGGCATTTTCGGAACTGTTATGAGCAGCAAATCAAAACCGGGACAGAAAATTGCAGTCTATGCCTACAAGGTAGCGCAGAAGCTGTATGGATTTAACTAGAAAGTAACGAAGCGGAGGAACGAACAATGCGAGTAGGAATGGGTTACGATGTGCATAAACTGGTGGAAAACCGGAAACTGATTCTGGGCGGTGTGGAAATCCCGTATGAATATGGCCTTCTGGGACATTCCGATGCAGATGTGCTGGTCCATGCCATTATGGATGCGCTTCTCGGCGCTGCAGCACTGCGGGACATCGGACGCCATTTTCCGGACAATGATCCGGCGTATGAGGGCGCAGACAGCATCGAACTGCTGAAAAAAGTGGGTGAGATGCTCGAGGAGCGGATGTATCTGATTGAAAATATCGATGCAACCGTTATTGCACAGAAGCCGAAGCTCCTGCCATACATCGACACGATGGTGAAAAATGTGGCGGAGGCGCTTCATCTCGAAGAGGATCAGGTCAATATCAAGGCAACGACCGAGGAAGGACTTGGCTTTACCGGAAAGAAAGAGGGAATTTCCGCACAGGCGATCTGCTGCATTTCCAAGGCACTCGACCTGATGCCGGACGACCGGATCGCAGGCGGATGCAGCGGCTGCCCGGGATGCGCAAAGAACGCAGAAGAATAAAAGAGAAATGCGATTGCACAAGGCCGGAAGATGTGGTAGACTGGAAGAAGAATAAGGGAGTAGTCGGCGGCATACGTGACGCTATAAGGCCAACAACCGAAGAAAAAGCATTTCTTCTGGCTTTGTATGAAATGACAAGACTTATCTGTATCAACAAATATGGTGCGGATAGGTCTTTTTCTATATAGAAAGAGACCGGTGTACCAGTGGGAACTTATCACAGGAACGCAAAAAGCGTTTTCAGAAGAAAGGACGGATGGAAATGAAAGAGTATCTGGAAAAAAGTTCGAAGATTCTTGATGAGTTACAGACAACGGAGCAGGGACTTTCCGAGGCGGAAGCTGCGCGGCGGCTTTCCGAACACGGACCGAATCGGCTGGCGGCGGGAAAAAAGAAGAGTAATCTGCAGCGGTTTTTCGAAGAACTGAAAGACCCGATGATCCTGATCCTGCTCGCCGCAGCGTTGATTTCCGGCATCACATCGGCGTATGAAGGCGAATCGTACGCTGATGTGGTCATTATTCTCACCGTTGTCATCATTAATGCGGTGCTCGGTGTTCTGCAGGAGAGCAAGGCAGAGAAAGCGATTGAAGCTCTGCAGGAGATCGCGGCAGCCACGTCGAAGGTGATGCGCGGCGGGAAAATGGAAGTGAAAAAGAGCGAGGAGCTCGTACCCGGTGATATTGTAATTCTCGAAGCGGGCGATGCTGTTCCGGCGGATGGCCGTATTTTAGAGAGTGCCAGCATGAAAATCGAGGAAGCAGCGCTGACCGGAGAATCTGTCCCGGTCAATAAAACAGCGGATGTTCTGAACGCCGGCGCAGCCAGCGAGGTTCCGCTCGGGGACCGGAAAAACATGGTCTATATGGGAAGCACCGTTGTCTATGGCCGCGGCCGCGCTGTTATCACCGGAACGGGTATGAAAACCGAGATGGGAAAAATCGCCCATGTTCTGACGCAGTCGGCGGATGAGAGCACACCGCTGCAGAAGCGGCTGAACCAGCTCAGCAAAATCTTAAGCGTGATGGTGCTCGCCATCTGTGCCGTGATTTTCGTTGTCGGCATTTTAAAAGAGGGCGTGACGCCGCAGAACATCTTAAATACCTTTATGGTAGCCGTCAGCCTTGCCGTAGCGGCAATTCCGGAAGGACTTGCAGCAGTTGTCACAATCGTGCTTTCCATCGGTGTGACCAAAATGTCAAAGCGGAATGCGGTGATCCGGAAACTGACGGCTGTCGAGACGCTCGGCTGTACGCAGGTGATCTGCTCGGATAAGACAGGAACGCTGACCCAGAATAAGATGACCGTGGTAAAACATGAGGGAAGTGATATAAAACGTCTCGTATCCGTCATGGCACTCTGCTCCGATGCGGAGCCGGACGAAAACGGCGAGGCAGTCGGAGAACCGACGGAATGTGCGTTGGTCAACGATGCGCAGAAAGAGGGATGCCCGAAGAAGAGCCTGTCCGTCCAGTATCCGCGTGTCGGGGAAGCGCCGTTTGATTCGATGCGGAAACGCATGACAACGATCCACCGCGCAAACGACGGAACGTATTTTTCCTGCACAAAAGGCGCACCGGATGAGATTCTGAAGCGGTGTACCTCCGTTTGGCGTGATGGCAGAAAACAGCCGATGACAGAAGCATTCCGGCAGGAAATCCTGTCGCAGAACAAGGCGATGGCAGACCAGGCACTCCGCGTGCTGGCGGCAGCAGGAAGAGCGTGGAACCAGATGCCGTCCTCCCAGGAGCCGGACTTTCTGGAGCAGGATCTCTGCTTTTTAGGACTTTGCGGTATGATTGATCCGGTGCGGCCGGAAGTAGTCGATGCGATCCGGGAATGCCGCGGGGCAGGCATCCGTCCGGTGATGATTACGGGTGACCACAAAGACACAGCGGTTGCTATTGCAAAAGAGCTGGGTATTCTGGAGGCGGGCTGGAAAGCGGTAACGGGAGCCGAGATTGACCAGTTAAGCGATGAGGAGCTTGACCGGAGAATCGAGGAATATGCTGTTTACGCACGCGTCCAGCCGGAGCATAAAGTGCGGATTGTCGATGCGTGGAAGCGGAAAGGCAGAATCACCGCGATGACAGGAGACGGAGTCAACGATGCGCCGTCGATCAAGCGTGCGGATATCGGCATCGGAATGGGCATCACGGGAACGGATGTGACGAAAAACGTGGCAGATATGGTGCTCGCGGACGACAACTTTGCGACGATCATCGCGGCGGTTGAGGAAGGAAGACGAATCTACGATAATATCCGCAAGGCAATTCAGTTCCTTCTGGCATCGAACCTTGCCGAGGTGCTGTCGATTTTCTGCGCGACGCTGATGGGCTTTACGATTTTAAATCCGGTGCATCTGCTCTGGATCAACCTGATTACGGACTGCTTCCCGGCGCTGGCGCTCGGTATGGAGGACGGTGAGGCAGACATCATGAAACGCCCGCCGAGAAATGCGGATGACGGTATTTTTGCGGACGGCCTCGGCTTTGATGTTGCGTTTCAGGGCATCGTGATTACGGTGCTGACGCTGGCGTCCTACTTCATCGGCCACTATCTGGAAGCCGGCCGCTGGGAAATCGTCAACAGCCCGGACGGCATGTCGATGGCGTTTCTGACACTCTCTATGGTGGAAATTTTCCATTCCTTCAATATGAGATCACGGAAAGGTTCTATTTTCCATATGAAGCATCAGAACAAGTATCTGTGGGGCGCGATGGCACTCTCATTTGTCCTCACATCCGCCGTCATTTACATCCCGGTACTGTCGAGTGCGTTCGGTTTTGAGCGGATCAGCGCGTTGGAATATGATGTGGCGATCGGCCTTGGACTGCTTGTCATTCCGGCGGTCGAAATCAGCAAGTGGATCCGGCGGAAATTTGCTTGACAAACGAGAAAAATTTGCATAAACTAGAACAAACGGAAACAGAAAAAGGCTTGGAACGGAAAAAGTAGAAAATCAGAATTGTTTCACAGAGAATGGCAGACAAATGGGGCTGGAAGCTGCCTGAAACGAGGGTTTTTGAAGTGCGTCCGGAAGCTGGCCGGGTGAAGCGGAAAAAGTGGGTAGTCCGGCACGGGTCCTGCACGTTATGCAGAAGAAAAGAAGAGGGCATGCATGCCCTTAAAGTAAAGTGGAACCACGGAGCTATTTCGTCTTTATCGGAGATGAAACAGCTCCGTTTTTGAATATTGCCCTTCGGGCAAAAAAGGTGGTAAGAAATAAAAATCTGAAAAAGTCCTGGCAGGAGGCAAGGAGAGGAAAGATGAGTTTTTTCGCGTATTTTAAAGAGGAATTTCAGGTGATTCAGGAGCGGGATCCGGCGATACATTCTCCCATGGAAGTCTTGCTGTATCCTTCATTTCGTGTTATGCTGAAGTACAGACGGGCGCACAAGCTATATCTGAAAGGCCATTACTTTCTGGCCAGGTGGATTTCACAGCGGGCAGCGAGAAAAACCGGTATCGAAATCCATCCGGGTGCGACGATCGGAAAGGGATTGTTTATTGATCATGGTTCTGGTGTGATTATCGGAGAAACAGCCATTATCGGAGACAACGTGACGCTGTATCAGGGCGTGACGCTCGGCGGTAATGGTAAGGAGACCGGGAAACGTCATCCGACGCTGAAGGACAATGTTATGGTCAGCGCCGGTGCGAAGATCATCGGATCGTTTACGATCGGGGAAAACTCCAAAATCGGAGCCGGATCGGTTGTGATCGAGGAGGTTCCGCCGAACTGTACCGTCGTCGGCGTGCCGGGGCACATTGTGAAGCAGAATGATGTGCGGATTCCGAGAAAAAGCATGGATCACATTCATCTGCCGGACCCGATTTTCGAGGATATCAAAGTACTGCAGCAGGAGAATACGGAGCTTACGAACCGTGTGCTCGAGCTGGAGGGCGAGCTGCGTCAGATGAGGAAAAAAGAAAGGACAGAACAGAAGTGACGGAAGTGGGCAAAGAGACAGAAAACGAGGAGCTTTTTCCAGAGGCGGTTTTCGGGGAGAAGGATTATCTTTCGGAGGTATTCGGACTGGAACAGCATGACATCCGCATGTATTCGCCGCTTACGCTGGCCTACATCGGGGATGCTGCGTATGAGATCGTCATCCGCACGATTCTGGTGCGGAAAGCAAATATGCAGGTCAACAAGCTGCACCGCCATGCGGCAGGGCTTGTAAAGGCGGAGAAACAGTCGGCGATGATTGAAATTCTGGAGCCGCTGTTTACCGAAGAGGAAAAACAGATTTATAAAAGAGGCAGAAATGCGAAATCCTATACCAAGGCAAAAAATGCGTCCACGATCGACTACCGCCGGGCAACCGGGTTTGAGGCCGTGATGGGGTATCTGTACCTGAAAGGGGATTACAAGCGGATGATCGACCTGATCCGGGCAGGACTTGGCGAAGTGTGAGAGCAGATAAGATTCAGAAAATAAAAAAGAAGCGGCAGGGCAGTGGGGCTTTTGAAAAAGCAAAAGTTCCCACTGCTTTTGGGACCGCGGAACAGGAATGATATGAGAGAAAACAACAGAAACGACAAGAGAAACTTTGAGAGAAGAGACGGAAAAAAACGTGACTTTAAGGGGAAACGAGATTACCGTGACAGAGACAGAAAACAGGAAGTACAGCAGGCGGATGAGGAGTTTACAGGCGGCATGGTAGAGGGAAGAAACGCTGTCATCGAGGCGTTCCGCTCCGGCAAGACCGTGGACAAGCTGTTCGTCCTTGCAAGCAGCCAGGACGGCCCGATCCGCACGATCATCCGTGAGGCGAAAAAACACGATACCATCATCAATTATGTAGAAAAAGAACGTCTTGACGAGCTGTCCACCACCGGAAAGCATCAGGGTGTCATTGCACAGGTGGCTTCCTACAGTTATGCAACCGTTGAGGACATCCTCGCGCGCGCAGAGGAGAAAGGGGAGCCGCCATTTATCCTTCTGCTGGACGGCATTGAGGATCCGCATAATCTCGGTGCGATCATCCGTACCGCAAACCTGGCAGGTGCACATGGTGTCATCGTGCCGAAGCACCGCGCAGTCGGCCTGACAGCAACCGTTGCCAAAACGTCGGCAGGTGCATTAAATTACACACCGGTGGCAAAGGTGACGAATCTGGTGCAGACCATGGAAATGCTGAAGGAAAAGGGCATCTGGTTTGTCTGCGCGGACATGAACGGACAGAGAATGTATGATCTCGACCTCAAAGGACCGATCGGCCTTGTAATCGGAAATGAGGGAGAGGGTGTCAGCCGTCTGGTGAGAGAAAACTGCGACTTCACAGCCACAATTCCGATGAAAGGCGATATCGACTCTCTGAACGCTTCCGTGGCAGCCGGCGTGCTCGCTTATGAGATTGTAAGACAGAGAAGCTGCTAGAAATTGCGGAAAATCACATTACGCTCCGGCGGAAGAAAGATGAAGGATACAAGAGATATGATGGTGAAAGATTACGATACCTGTACGGATGAGGAGCTGATTGCGCGTCTGCGGGCAGGAGAACGCGAGATTACCGATTATCTGATCGACAAATACAAATCGCTGGTGCGGACCAGGGCGAGGGCGCTGTACCTGGTGGGCGGAGATCACGAGGATCTGATCCAGGAGGGCATGCTCGGACTTTTTAAGGCAGTGCGTGACTACAAACCGGGGAAGGAGGCATCGTTTGCCACCTTCGCCGGCCTGTGCATCGACCGTCAGATGTATTCTGCAGTGGCATCGTCCCAGCGCCAGAAGCATCAGCCGCTGAACAGCTTCGTCTCGTTAAGCGAACCGGTTTCCGAGCAAGAGCTGCGCCTGGTGGACGAGGAGACACCGGAGGAGATTATGATCAGCCGGGAAAACGTAATCGGCATGCATGAGCGGATCAAAGAACGGCTCAGCAAATTTGAGTACCAGGTGCTGGAATTGTATCTGAAAGGGTACGATTATACGCAGATTGCAGAAAAACTTGGAAAGCAGCCGAAGGCAATCGACAATGCACTGCAGAGAATCCGCAGTAAAGTGCGGGAGGTCTGTTCGTGAGATGGGAAAACGACCGAAAAAATTACGGCGAATTGTCAAAAGTGCAGAAAAATCTGTGAACAAATAAAAATTTTCAAATTTGTAGAAAAAACTGTTGACAATTCACTATAGTTTTGATAGAATACCAAATGTAGCAAGGAGCTAACAAAAAAAACAAAACAACTTGCGAGTGCTGATGTGGCTCAGTCGGTAGAGCGTCGCCTTGGTAAGGCGGAGGTCACGGGTTCGATTCCCGTCATCAGCTTACTATGAAAGATCCCGGGAAACCGGGATTTTTTCATTATATAAAAACAACGGGAGACAGATCGGAAAAAACGAGGTGAAAAGAATGGAGTCAAAACGTAAGGTACTGCAGAAGCTGTTCCTTTCCACGCTGTATCTGAGTGCATTTACGTTCGGCGGCGGTTATGTGATTGTGACGCTGATGAAGAAGAAATTTGTGGATGAGTACCACTGGATAGAGGAGAATGAGATGCTCGATCTGGTGGCGATTGCGCAGTCATCGCCGGGGCCGATTGCGGTGAATGGGGCGATTGTTGTCGGGTATAAACTGGCGGGGATGATTGGTGTGCTGGTTTCGATTATTGGAACGATTATTCCGCCGTTTCTGATTATCTCTGTGATTTCGGTCTGCTATCAGGCGTTCCGGGATAATTTTTTCGTGAGCCAGATGCTCGAAGGAATGCAGGCAGGCGTCGGAGCCGTGATTGCATCCGTGACGTATGAGATGGGAGCCGGGGTTGTGAAAGAAAAAGATCCGCTGTCGCTGGTGATTCTTGTCTGTGCGTTTGCAGCAGCCTGTTTTTTCAAGGTCAACGTGATTTATATTGTACTGGTCTGCGGTGCCATCGGTGCGGTGCGGACGATTCTGGCGAAACGGAGGGGTGCGAAATGATTTATTTTCAGCTATTTTTAAGCTTTTTCCAGATCGGCCTGCTCAGCTTCGGCGGAGGCTATGCGGCCATGCCGCTGATTCAGGGACAGGTGGTGCAGGGACACGGCTGGCTTTCGATGTCGGAGTTTACGGATCTTATCACCATCTCTCAGATGACACCGGGGCCGATCGCAGTCAATTCGGCAACCTTCGTCGGAATTAAAATCGCAGGCATCCCAGGAGCGCTCGTGGCAACGTTTGGATGTATTCTGCCGTCGTGTATTCTCGTCACACTGCTTGCGAAGCTATATTTAAAATACCGCGAAATGGCAATGCTCCAGGGAATCCTCCACTCCCTCCGCCCGGCGGTTGTGGCGATGATCGGTTCCGCAGGGATTTCAATTCTGGTCACGGCGTTTTGGAGTAGTGAAGGAGATACCGTGATCCGGCTGGCGCAGACGAACTGGAGTCTTGTCGTGATCTTTATCATCAGCCTCATTCTGCTGCAGAAAGGCAAAAAGAACCCAATCTTTGTGATGGTACTGGCCGGGGTGATGAAGGTGGCAGTGGCGCTGGTGGAAAAATTTGCGGCATGCTGTGGGACGATTTTTTAAATTCAAAGGTGAATGCTTTTCAGGACGTATTAAACTCAAGAATATATATCGATAAAACAGGATTGCTGGAATACACCAACAGTGTGATTGACACAACATCGAAGTTTATCTGCAACAGCCGCCCCAGAAGATTTGGAAAATCGATCACAGCGGATATGATGACTGCGTACTACAGCAGAAGTCTGGATACAGAAGAAATGTTTGAAAAGCTTAATATTGGTCAGGCGGCAAATCAGAAAATACAGGATGAATATCAAACAGCAGATTCTTAATAGGGAAGGTAAACATAGTGTTATACATTATTTTTGATTTTATAATGGCAGTAATTATGTTTATGTCACTTCCTTTTATTGTTGGAATAATGGTAGATATCCGCCATCAGGGAATTGGGTGCTTTGCGGCATGGGTAATATGGGGAGTTATGCTTATCTTATCGTTGAGGCTGTTTGATGCTCTGAAATTAAGATGTCAAAAAAAGCCAGAAAAAAGATAAAAAGGATCTTTCTTTCTAAACATGAATCGTGTATAATAAGCATTACTGTTCGGGGCCTGCCTGGAGAAATCCAGAAAGGCTCCGAT
Source organism: Blautia sp. TM10-2 (assembly GCF_003480845.1). Lineage (NCBI taxonomy): Bacteria > Bacillati > Bacillota > Clostridia > Lachnospirales > Lachnospiraceae > Blautia > Blautia sp. TM10-2. The sequence goes on from NZ_QUJZ01000005.1 coordinate 19,952, forward strand.
TTATGTCATTTATTTTATACAGCAAGAAAAGGGGGAAACCATGCAGAAACACAGAAAATTTATTGGGAACAAACGGTTTTACCTGATGGTACTTGGCGTTGCGATGCCGATTATGATTCAGAACGGTATCACCAACTTTGTCAGTCTTCTCGACAACATCATGGTAGGACAGGTCGGTACCGAGCAGATGTCCGGCGTTGCAATTGTCAACCAGCTTCTTTTTATCTATAACCTTTGCATTTTCGGAGGGGTATCCGGTGCAGGAATTTTCACTGCGCAGTATTTCGGACAGGGCAACGACGAGGGTGTGCGAAACACCTTCCGCTTCAAGCTCTGGATCGGCGTGATCCTGACGGCAGCGGCAATCACTATTTTCCTTGGTGCGCACGAGCCTCTGATTCGTCTCTACCTGACAGGAGATCAGGGAAGCCAGGACATGAATGCGACATTAGCCTATGGCATTTCTTATATGAAGGTCATGCTGGTAGGACTTCCGCCGTTCCTGTTTGTGCAGCTTTATGCCAGCACGCTGCGCGAATGCGGCGAGACGATGCTTCCGATGAAGGCCGGTATCACAGCCGTATTTGTCAATCTGATTTTTAATTATATTTTAATCTACGGAAAATTCGGCGCACCGCAGCTCGGAGTTGTCGGCGCGGCAGTTGCAACGGTGCTGTCCCGTTACGTGGAGATGGCGATCGTGCTGATCCGCACGCACGGAAACAAAGAAAAATATCGTTTTACGAAGCATCTGTACCGCACGATCCGTGTTCCGGCGGCTTTGACGAAACAGATCCTTATCAAAGGAACACCGCTGATGCTGAACGAAACGTTCTGGGCAGGCGGCGTTGCGATCCTGATGCAGTGTTACTCCGTGCGTGGACTGAATGTCGTAGCCGCGATGAATATCTCCAACACGATCTCGAACCTGTTCAACGTCGTTTTCATCGCACTCGGCGATTCCGTTGCCATCATCGTCGGACAGCTCCTCGGAGCCGGAAGGATGGAAGAGGCAAAGGATACCGATACGAAGCTGATCACGTTTTCCGTATTACTCTGCATTGTGATCGGCGCGCTGATGGCGCTCGTGGCTCCAATCTTCCCACGCCTCTACAACACGACGGACGAAGTACGCCACATGGCGGCAATCTTCATCGTGGAAGTGGCCATGTTCATGCCGGTCAATGCATTCCTGCATGCAAGCTACTTTACCCTGCGCTCCGGTGGAAAAACGATCATCACGTTCCTGTTCGACAGCGTCTTCATCTGGGTTGTCAGTGTGCCGGTGGCTTTCTGCCTGAGCCGTTTTACCGGACTTTCGATCTACGCAATCTACTTTATGGTTATGTCGGTTGACCTGATCAAGTGCGTGATTGGATTTGTCCTTGTCAAGAAAGGAGTCTGGCTGCAGAATATTGTGGCGGAGTAAAGAAAAAAATCTGTCTGTTTTCCAGTCTGAAAAGGATGGGAGGCGGGCAGATTTTTTGCTTTATAAAAAACTTTGTTGAATTTTACTGTAAAGCAAAAAAAGCCCTCCGGGCAGGATCGGACTGCGGCTGAGAGAAAGAAAAAGAGTATTTTTGATAAAATTTCGCAAATGAAGCAGCTGTTTTTGGTGGAAAAGTGGAAATTTTTTCATTAATCAAAACACCGGTTGAAATTTAGAGAACGCTTGTTATAATAGGGGTGCAGCGAACAGACATCCCGTGTGACGCGTGAATCTCTCTTCCTATTATTAATGAGACGCAGTCACACATGAAATGGAGGAAAAAAGCGATGGATTACGCAAAAGAATCATTAAAGATGCACTATGAATTACGCGGAAAGCTTGAGGTCACTTCCCGGGCGGCCGTAGATACAAAAGATGCCTTGAGTCTTGCCTATACACCGGGTGTGGCGGCGCCGTGCCTGGAAATTCAGAAAGATGTCAACAAGAGCTACGAGCTGACCAGAAGATGGAACACGGTAGCTGTTGTTACAGATGGAACCGCAGTTCTCGGACTTGGAGATATCGGCCCGGAGGCCGGCATGCCGGTCATGGAAGGAAAATGCGTGCTGTTTAAAGAATTCGGTGGTGTCGATGCAATCCCGCTCTGCGTGCGCAGCAAGGATGTGGATGATATTGTCAATACCGTGCGTCTTCTCGCAGGAAGCTTCGGCGGTGTCAACCTGGAGGACATCTCCGCACCGAGATGTTTTGAGATCGAGAAGAAATTAAAGGAATGCTGTGATATTCCGATTTTCCACGATGATCAGCATGGAACAGCCGTGATCACACTGGCCGGTGTCATCAATGCGCTGAAACTGGTTGGAAAGAAACTGGATGAAGTCAAAATTGTTACCTCAGGAGCCGGTGCAGCCGGAATCGCCATTATCCGCCTGCTGATTTCGATGGGTCTCAAAAACGTCATCATGACAGACCGCAAAGGTGCGATTTACGAGGGACGCGACGGCCTCAACCCGATCAAAGAGGAGATGGCGAAGATCACAAACTACAACCATGAGAAGGGCACGCTTGCAGAGGTAATCAAAGGAGCCGATATTTTTATTGGCGTTTCTGCGCCGGGTACGCTCACTCCCGATATGGTACGTACGATGGCAAAAGAGCCGATCATCTTTGCCTGCGCAAATCCGACGCCGGAGATTTTCCCGGACGAGGCGAAAGCAGCAGGAGCAGCCGTTGTCAGCACAGGAAGAAGCGATTACCCGAACCAGGTCAACAACGTACTCTGCTTCCCGGGCATCTTCCGCGGAGCGCTCGATGTGAGAGCATCTGATATCAACGATGAAATGAAGGTCGCAGCAGCTTACGCAATCGCAGGCCTGGTAAGCGATGAAGAGCTGAACGCAGACTATATCCTGCCGGCAGCCTTTGATCCGCGTGTCAAAGATGCGGTGGCAGCAGCCGTTGCAGAGGCAGCAAGAAAGAGCGGCGTAGCGAGAATCTAAACAGAGTTTGATACAAAAGAAAACGACAGAAAAAGGCTTCCCGGACAGCAAGGAAATCCGGGAAGCCTTTTTGCGTATCGTTAAGAAATTATGAAGGAAAGCAGCAGTTACATTCAGCCAGCCAGATCGTCTTCTGCCGGCAGTTCCGGTCCGGTCAGAGCGTACGGATCGAGAATGTCGTCGAGCTGTTTCTGTGTCAGCAGTTCGTCTTTCAGAACCAGAGAAGTAACACTCTCGCCCGTCTTCAGCGATTTCTTTGCAATCGAGGCCGCTTTCTGGTATCCGATATACGGGCAGAGCGCCGTTGTGATGCCGACACTCTTCGAAACGAGATCCTCGCACCGTTTCTCATTTGCGGTAATGCCGAGAATACAGTTCTTCACAAGCGTATTCACAGCGCCTGTCATCGAGGTGATGGAAGAGAACAGGGAGTAGAAGACAACTGGCTCAAACGCGTTCAACTCCATCTGGCCAGCCTCAGCCGCCATCGTGATTGTGGTGTCGTTTCCGATGACATGGAAGGCAACCTGTGTCACAACCTCCGGGATAACCGGGTTGATCTTGCCCGGCATAATCGAGGATCCGTTCTGCATCGGCGGCAGGTTGATCTCGCCGAATCCGGTCCGCGGTCCGCTGGACAGCAGGCGCAGGTCGTTGCACATCTTGGAGAGGTTGACGGCGCAGGTCTTTAACGTGTTGGAGATCGTCACAAATCCGTCGAGGTTCTCCGTCGCGTCAAACAGATCGTCCGCCTGCATCAGCGGATAGCCTGTCACAGCAGCGAGGGTCGGCACGATGTGGTGGAGATAGTAATCGGAAGCATTGATCGTCGTACCGATGGCTGTTCCGCCGAGGTTCAGGGTGAACAGCTCTTTTCTGGCGCATTCGATCCGGCGGATATCACGCTCGATCATCGTTGCGTAAGCGTGGAAGCTCTGGCCGAGACGCATCGGAACGGCGTCCTCAAGCTGGGTTCTTCCCATCTTTAAAATGTGGTCAAATTCCTGGGACTTATCGAGCAGTGCTGCGTGGAGTGACTCGAGCGCATGCAGAAGATCCGGGAGCAGATCGAGTACGGTCAGTTTTCCTGCACTTGGGATAACGTCGTTTGTGGACTGTGCCATGTTGACGTGGTCATTCGGGTGGACAATGGTATAATCACCCTTGGTGCCGCCCAGGATTTCGATGGCGCGGTTTGCGATGACTTCGTTTGCGTTCATATTAGCACTCGTTCCGGCGCCGCCCTGGATGCCGTCAACGATGAACTGGTCTTTTAATTTGCCGGCAATGATTTCATCACAGGCATAGATAATGGCAGCCGCTTTTTCCTCCGGCAGTCTCTGTGCTTCGCGGTTGGAGATGGCAGCTGCCTTTTTAATTTTCGCCAGATTCTGGATCATGACCGGGTGGATCGACGTTCCCGTGATGGGAAAATTCCGTTTTGCCCGCAGGGACTGTACCCCGTAGTAGGCGTCGGATGGGACTTCAAGGGAACCAATGGAATCTGCTTCAATTCTTGTCTTCATAATAATCTCCTTCTTTCTGCACGCATTGAGTTGTGTATATTGTCTGAAACAATTCTTGCTTTGCCTTTCGATACCGGAAGAATAACACCAGGGCAGAAATTTGTAAATACCGCCGCCGAAGAACTGTGGAATCTTATTTATTTTTGTATTTGATTTTAAATACCAAGGGAAAGAGGCACTTTTACTTATTTTTCGAAAGCAGTTTCCGCGAGGACACGTTTTCGTAGACAAAAAACGGCGAACGTGATATGCTGAACAGTATAAAAGTGAAAAAACAGGAGAGCAGCGTATGAAACATGAAAAAAGCAAGAACGATGCGATGCGCCATGAGCTCGATCACATCGATGCAAAAATCTTGAATCTCCTTCGGGAAAATGCCAGGATGCCGCTGAAAGAAATCGCGGAACACGTATTTTTATCCTCCCCGGCAGTTTCCGCCAGAATTGAGCGGCTGGAGAAGGAAGGCTACATTACAGGATATCAGGTCAAATTAAATCCGGCGCTTTTGGGATATCCGATCAAAGCGTTCATCAACCTCGAGGTTGAGCCGGTTCAGAAAAAAGAATTTTATCCCTATATTGAAAAGGTCCACAATGTCGTGGAATGTAATTGCGTTACCGGTGATTACTCCATGCTCATTGAGGGCCTTTTTGTTAGCACCATTGAGCTCGACCAGTTTATCGGCGAGCTGCAGCATTTTGGACGGACGCGGACGCAGATCGTGTTCTCGACCTCCGTGGAGCACCGCCAGGTGACCGCACACGAGGCAGAAGAATAGGCACCGGTCCGCTCCGGCGGCTTTGTGTACCGAAAAAAATGCTTTGCAGGAGAATGCTTTTGTGTTATAGTGATAGAATACACAGAGCATTTTGCGCCCTTTTCGGGACAGTGCTCCAAACGAAAAGATTCGAGGGAGGCCTGACCTTATTATGGAAGAAAAAGAAGTTGTTTCCAAAAATTTTATCGAGCTTGCGATTGACAAAGATCTGGCAGAGGGCGTTTACGACCATGTATGCACACGATTCCCGCCGGAGCCAAACGGCTATCTTCATATCGGACATGCAAAATCCATCCTGTTAAACTACGGTTTATCACAGGAGTACAACGGAGAGTTCCACATGCGTTTCGATGATACAAACCCGACGAAAGAGAAAACCGAGTTTGTTGATTCCATCAAAGCCGATATCCAGTGGCTTGGTGCAGACTGGAAAGATCATCTGTACTACGCATCCGATTATTTCCCACAGATGTATGAGGCAGCCGTAAAACTGATCAAAAAAGGAAAAGCATTCGTCTGCGATCTGTCCGCAGAGGAGATCCGTGAGTACCGCGGAACCTTAACCGAGCCTGGAAAAGAGAGCCCGTACCGCAATCGTTCCGTGGAGGAAAACCTGGACCTGTTCGAGCGCATGAAAAACGGCGAATTCGAGGACGGAAGCAAAGTACTCCGTGCGAAAATCGATATGGCATCACCGAACATCAACATGAGAGACCCGGTTATCTACCGTGTAGCCCATATGCATCACCACAGAACCGGCGATACCTGGTGCATCTACCCGATGTACGACTTCGCGCATCCGATCGAGGACGCCATCGAAGGCATTACCCATTCTATCTGTACGCTGGAGTTTGAGGACCACCGTCCGCTGTACGACTGGGTTGTACGCGAGCTGGAATATCCGATGCCGCCGCGCCAGATTGAGTTTGCAAAGCTGTATCTGACCAACGTGGTTACCGGAAAACGTTACATCAAAAAGCTGGTAGAGGACGGCGTGGTAGACGGCTGGGATGACCCGCGTCTCGTATCCATCGCAGCACTCCGCCGCAGAGGCTTTACACCGGAGTCCATCAAGAAATTCGTAGATCTGTGCGGTGTATCAAAAGCAAACAGCTCCGTTGACTATGCGATGCTGGAGTACTGCATCCGCGAGGATCTGAAGCTGAAAAAAGCCCGTACCATGGCAGTCTTAAATCCGGTGAAACTTGTCATCGACAACTATCCGGAAGACCAGATTGAGATGCTGGAAGTACAGAATAACCTCGAGAATCCGGAGCTTGGCAGCCGTCAGGTACCGTTCGGAAGAGAACTGTACATCGAGCGCGAAGACTTCATGGAGGAGCCGGTCCGCAAATACTTCCGTATGTTCCCGGGCAATGAAGTCCGCCTGATGAACGCATACTTCGTCACCTGCACCGGATGCGAGAAAGACGAGAACGGAAATATTACCGTAATCCATGGAACGTACGATCCGGAGTCCAAGGGAGGAAATTCCCCGGACGGAAGAAAAGTGAAAGGAACAATCCACTGGGTAGCAGCAAAGACCGCCGTCAAAGCAGAGTGCCGTCTGTACGAAAACCTGATCGACGAGGAGAAGGGCGTTTACAACGAGGATGGTTCCATGAACCTGAATCCGAATTCCCTGACCGTATTAAAAGAGTGCTATCTGGAGCCGTCTTTAAAAGATGCGAAAGCATATGACAGCTTCCAGTTTGTCAGAAACGGATTCTTCTGTGTAGACGCAAAAGATTCCAAAGAGGATGCGCTGGTGTTCAACCGTATCGTATCCCTGAAGAGCTCTTTCAAGCTGCCGGCAGCGAAATAAATAAGAATTTTGAAATGGAACAGAGCAGCCGCCTGGATGAAACCGACATCCCAAGCGGCTGTTCTTTTTGTCAGGGGAGATGGGAAGATGAATGAATTGACGATTTCGCTGGATCCGCATCGGAAGACACCGCTCTATGAGCAGATTTACGGTTTTATCCGCGAGGAAATCCGCGGCGGACGGATCCGTGCAGGGGAGCGGCTGCCGTCGGCGCGGGCGCTTTCGGGCTATCTGTCGGTGAGCCGGAGTACCGTGGATCTGGCGTATGAGCAGCTGGTATCCGAAGGGTATCTGGAGAGTGTGCCGTGCAAAGGCTACTTTGTCTGTGAGATTGAGGGGCTGTACCGCCTCGATGAAAAGAAAGAGGAGACAAAGGAGGATGATGCCGCGGAACAGACGCCGTTCCACTACGATTTTGCCGTGACCGGCACGGTGCCGGGCGGATTTCCGCAGAACAGCTGGAAGAAGATCTCGAAAGAAGTCCTGCTGGACGCAGATGACAGCCTGTTCCAGCTCGGGGATGCGAAGGGCGAGCACGGTCTTCGGGAGGCAATCCGCGACTATCTGCACCACGCACGCGGCGTGAACTGCCGCACGGAGCAGATCATCGTCGGAGCGGGAAATGATTATCTGCTGATGCTGCTTTCGGTGATCTTAGGGCGTGGCCATAAAGTGGCGATGGAAAATCCGACCTACATCAGTGCCTACCGCTGTTTTGCGAAGCTCGGCTATGCGATGTGTACGATTTCGATGGACGAAGCGGGCATGCGGCCGGCGGAGCTGGAAAAAAGCGGGGCGGATCTGGCGTACATCATGCCGTCGCACCAGTTCCCGATGGGCATGGTCATGCCGATGAAGCGGCGGATGCAGCTCCTTGCGTGGGCATCGAGGGAAAATGGGCGGTATCTGATTGAGGATGATTACGACAGTGAATTCCGCTACAAGGGCCGCCCGATCCCGGCACTGCAGGGCAATGACACAGAGGGAAAAGTGATCTATCTTGGAACGTTTTCGCGGGCGATTGCGCCGTCCATCCGCATCAGCTACATGGTGCTGCCGGAGACGCTGCTGCCTGCCTACGAGGAGAACGGAAGATGCTTTTCCGCGACAGTTTCGAAGACGGACCAGAAGATTCTGGAAGAGTTTATGCGGAGCGGCGCGTTCGAGCGCCATCTGAACCGGATGCGTGCACAGTATAAAGGGAAACACGACCTGCTGATCCGGCTTCTGAAGGAGTTTGGGCGGGAGTACACGGTGTCCGGCGAGAATGCGGGCGTCCATGTGCTGGTCCACCTGCCGAGAGGACTCTCCGAAGCGGAGGCGGTGCAGCGGGCAAAAGAGGATGGCGTGCGCGTGTACGGGCTGGAACGGTACTGCATCGGCGCTGCCGCAGATCCCGCACAGGGCGGCACAGTGCTGCTTGGGTACGCCGGGCTTTCTGAGGAGGAGATTGCAGAGGCAGCTGCGATTCTGAAAAAGTGCTGGAATGCGTGAAAAAAGATATGAAAAAAACGGATTGCTTCGCCAGTAACAAAAACTGACGGAACAATCCGTTTTTACTGTTTGATAGAGAGTTACAATGCGGACAGGATCAGCAGCCCAGCTCTTCGGTCAGCTCGCAGATCTCATCGATGATCGATCCAATCGTCTCGATCGTATCGAGAAGCGGTGCATCCGTCGAGATATCAACGCTGGCCATTTTTGCCAGCTCTTCCGGTGTCTTCGTGCTTCCGGCGGTCAGTACCTTTTTCCAGTCATCGACAGCGGTCTGGCCTTCGGTTTCGATGCGCCTGCAGACCTGTGTGGCAACGGTCAGTCCGGCGCTGTAGGTGTAGGAGTAAAGTCCCATATAGTAATGCGGCTGGCGCATCCAGGTGAGCGCTGCGTCATCGGAAATTTCCACATCATCGCCCCAGAACTTCTGCAGGGTCTCTTTCATAATGCTGCTTAACGTCTCAGCCTGTACGCTGTCGCCGGCATCGATGAGCTTGTAAACCTCGCGCTGGTAAGCAGCCTCCATCAGATGGGTGACGAAGTTATGATAATATGTGTTGCTGATCATACAGCTTAAAACCCAGCGGCGGAACCGTTTGTCCGGGGTCGTTTTCAGCAGATAATGAGCCATAAGAAGCTCGTTCATGGTAGACGGCGCCTCGACAAAATAAGAGGAAACCTCGGTATCGAGAATCGCCTGTGCGCCGTTGCAGAGACGGAAATGGCCGGCGTGGCCGAGTTCATGCGCCAGCGTGAAAACATCTGCCATGCGGTTATTCCAGCTTAAGAGAATAAAGGAACCTTTTCCGTACGGGCTGGCACAGAAGCCGCCGGTGGATTTTCCCTGGTTCTGTGCAAAGTCAACCCAGCGTTTTTTGTAGGCCTCCTGAATCATGGAAACGTAATCATCACCGAGAATGGCAAGGCCTTTTTCGATGTACTGTTTTGATTCCTCGATCGTGACAGACGGATCGTACTCCGGGTCGACGGCGATTTTCAGATCGGCGAAGGTCATGCGGTCAAGGTTGTGAACCTTTTTCAGCAGGCGGGCATATTTGCGCATATGCGGAGCCAGGCGGGTGGTGATGAGATCGATCTGGCGGTTGTACAGCTCACGGCTGACCTGCTGCGGGAACAGCAGAGAATCGATGACGGAATTGAAGCCGCGCAGCGTGGCCATGGTCTTTTCTGTCTGCAGCTGGGCATTGTAAGCAGCTGCCGTTACATTTTCGTACTGTCTGATTTTTGCAGAAAAGGCGGAGAATGCACTGCGGCGGATATCGGTGTCTTTTTCGTATTCGTAATTATCTTCAAACAGGGAGTAGCCGAGCGGATATTCTTTTCCGTTTACGGTGAAAGAATCAAATTTCATATCGGCAAGCTTTGCCATGTTGTAGATCTGGTACGGAGCCGAGAAGGTCTGGGACAGAGCGGAAATGGCACGCTCGGTTTCCGGGCTCAGGCGGTGTGCCTTGTTGCGGAGAATCTCGGCGAGATAGCAGCGGTTCGTATCTGACTGCTGCATGGCCTCGTTCAAAACATCCTCGGACTGTTCGGAAAGCTCGCTCTCGATAAAGGTGAGACGGCTGAAAATCTCAGAGATCAGGCTGTTGATGCGGTCGTTGCGCGTCTGGTTTGCACTGTTGTAATAGTCGACAGAGACGGCGAGATCGCAGTAGTTGGCGGTCAGTGTGATCAGACGGTAGACCTCCTGGTAATCGTCGAGGCAGTGGTTGATCGTGGCTGCATCGGTGAGGTTTCCTTTGTAGGATGCTTCCATAGAAAGACTTAATTCTTTCATTTTCTGCGCATCAGCCAGCATGGCCTCCTCGGTTGGATAAATTAAAGACAGGTCCCAGGTAAGTTCTACAGGAACGTCATCGCGTTTTGCAAGTTCCATAACAATCTCCTTTCCATAAAAAAGGGGAGGTTTCCCTCCCCAGGAATTACTTCCTTATGTTTCTATATTCTGTTTTTGGGTTTTATTCTGCGGTTACTTCGCTTTCTTCCTGTGGAGAAACTTCACGATCCGCACAGCTTTCTTTTTCAGCGTCTTCTTCTTCGGACTCTGCGGTTTCGCTTTCAGCTTCTGTATCAGCTGTTTCGGAACCTTTATTGCAAGCTGCAGATTCCGGATCCGGTGCAGCATCCTCCGCACCTTTCGTTTTCGGAAGGGTCGTATAAGTACGTTCAGCAGGAGCAGGCTCTTCCTCTTCAAATTCGTCTTTAAAATCGTCAAAATCTGTTTCAAGATCTGCTTTTCCTTTCCGGATAAAATAGACTGCCGCACCGCAGGCTGCGCCGACAGCGGCAGAAGCCAGAGTAAGCAGAATACGTTTTGATTTTCGTGACATCTCGATTCAAGTCTCCTTTCAAATGCCGTCCTTTGAAACTATTGTAATACAGTTTCAACAAAAAAGAAAGTAAAATCTTACAGAATTCGGAAAAAGTGCCAAAGAAAACAAGAAAAAGAAGGTTTCCTGACACAGAAACAGAATCAGGCAAGGATAAACTTACGAAGAATCTCCGCCACGCCGCTGTGATTGCAGTCGTTTTCCGTGATATAATCGGCACTCGCCTTTACGGCATTGGTCGCATTTTTCATGGCGGCACCGACGGCAGCGGCCTCGATCATCGAAATATCATTTTCCTGATCTCCGGCAGCCACGGTGTTGGCAAGCGGAATCTGAAGAAGCTCGCAGAGTTTTTTCACGGCATGGCCCTTGGAAACGTGTTCCGGGACATGCTCGAGGTAATGCGGGCTGGAGTAGAACATCGAAATTTTTCCTTTTGCCCACGGCTCCATGGCAGCGCGGTAAGCGTCCATTTTTGCACGGTCGTGGAGATCAATCACGATCATCTTGCATGGTTCCTCGGCGAGGTGCTCCGGCAGAAGCGGATCTTCCACGACGGGAATGTGGATTGCCTGTGTGTAAACGCGCGTTTCCTCGCCTGCATGGCGGCAGAGAAGGGAGGTGTCGGAGTAGGTGTGGCAGTAGAGGCCTGCCTCCTGCGTTTTTTCAAAGATCACGCGTGCATATTCGAGCGGAATCGTGCGGCGGTACAGCGTTTTCTTTGCCGCGCAGTCGTAAATCAGTCCGCCGTTGAATGCGATGGCATAGCAGCCTTCGCGGTCTAGTCCGAGCTCTTTTAAGATCGGCAGAAAGCCGGAGAGCGGGCGGCCGGTGTTGAACACAATTTTGTGGCCGGCAGCAAGTGCCTCTGAAATGGCATCCATGTTTTCTTTTGTCACCTGCTTTTCGGAATTCAGCAGGGTATCATCCATATCGGTAAAAAATATTTTCACAGTCTGATTCATATTCTCTTTTTTTCCTTTCCAAGAATCTGAAAAACAGTTTCATTTTAGCATAAAGTGCCGGAAAAGAAAATATGGTTGCGCAGGGAAAAAATACAGGATATAATGATTGCGGACAAGAAGAGAGAGAAGAAAGAAAATCGAAGAACAAAAGAGACAAAGAAGGGAAGTCAGAATATGATAAAAGCTTGTATCTTTGACCTGGACGGCACCATCGCAGACACTGTAGAGTCGATTGCGCACGCAGTAAACCGCGTTCTGGAACATTTTGGACTTGTGCCGCGCCCGGTAGAAGCCTTCAACTTTTACGCCGGAGACGGTTTCGATCTGGCAGTGGAGCGCGCTTTAAAAGACGCCGGAGATGCAGAGCTCAACTATCTGCAGGAGGGCATCCGCCTTGGCCGCGCGTGGTTCAACGAGGACCCGCTGTATCACGTAAAACCGTATCCTAATATGCGGGAAACCCTGACCGCGCTGCGGGAAGAAGTTCCGATTGCCGTATGTTCCAACAAGCCGCACGAGGCGGCCATCCACGTCGTGGAGAGCGTGTACGGACCGGGCTTTTTCAACCGGATTCAGGGGCAGACCGCAGAAATCCCGAGAAAGCCGTCTCCGATCGGTGCGCTCGCGATTGCAGACGCACTCGGCGCCAGACCGGAAGAGTGCCTGTACTTTGGCGATACCAATACGGATATGCAGACCGGAAACGCCGCAGGCATGTTTACCGTTGGTGTGACGTGGGGATTCCGCCCGCGCCAGGAGCTGATCGACAACCATGCGATGGAGCTGCTCGACCGGCCGGAGGAAATCTTAACGCTTTTTCACAGAAAGAATCAGGAAAAATAAAACGAACAGAGGAGAAAACCAGAATGGGAGAATATACTGAAGAATGCATCAACACATTTTTAATGAATCAGGGCCAGTTATTCGACGAGCCGGTGGCTGAAAATTACGATGAGGCAGAGGCCTTTCTGGAGGACTGCCTTGCAGTCGTTGCCGACAATCTGGACGACGTGCGCGCCTACATGGAAGAAGAGGGCATGGACGTGGAAGAAATGTCGGATGCAGAATTAGAAGAGCAGAGCGAAGTCTTTGCCCTGCCGGACGGTCAGTATCTGATCGTGATGGGATAAAAAACAAGAGGAAATTAAAAAAGAATGAAATATGATGTCATTATTATCGGCGCAGGCCCGTCAGGTATTTTCTGTGCCTATGAACTGCTGAAAGAAAAACCGGATCTGAAGGTGCTGATGATCGAAAAAGGACGTTCGATCGAGAGCCGTCAGTGTCCAAAGAGAAAAACGAAAAAATGCGTGAACTGCAAACCGTGCTCGATCACAACGGGATTTGCCGGAGCAGGCGCATTTTCCGACGGAAAGCTTTCTCTTTCCCCGGATGTCGGTGGAAATCTGCCGGAGATTTTAGGATATGAAAAGACGGTTGAGCTGATCCATGAGTCCGACCAGATCTATCTGGATTTCGGCGCAGACAAGAATGTTTACGGTGTCGATAAAGAAAAAGAGATCCGTGAGATTCGCCGCAGAGCGATCAACGCCAACCTGAAGCTGATCGAATGTCCAATCCGCCATCTCGGAACTGAGGAGGGCTACAAGATTTACAGCCGCCTCGAGGATCACTTAAAAGAGATCGGCGTGGAAATGAAATTCAACACGATGGTCAATGATATTACGATCGAGGACGGCCGTGCGACAGCTGTAACACTTGAGGACGGAACGGTTTACGAGGCAGATGAGATTGTCTCCGCAGTAGGCCGCGAGGGAGCCGACTGGTTCTCACATATCTGCAACGTCCACGGCATCGAGACCGAGGTCGGAACCGTCGATATCGGTGTCCGCGTGGAAGTCCGCGACGAGGTCATGGAGTTCCTGAACAAGAACCTGTACGAGGCAAAACTCGTTTACTATACCCCGACTTTTGACGACAAAGTGCGTACCTTCTGTACGAACCCGTCCGGTGAGGTGGCAACTGAGTATTATGAAAACGGTCTGGCAGTTGTAAACGGTCACGCCTACAAATCCCAGGAGTTCAAGACAAACAACACGAACTTTGCCCTCCTGGTATCCAAGAACTTTACGAAACCATTTAAAACCCCGATCGAGTACGGCAAACAGATCGCACAGCTTTCCAACATGCTCTGCGACGGCAAGATCCTCGTTCAGACGTACGGCGATTTCAAACGCGGAAGAAGAACGACAGAAGAGCGTCTCTGCCGCAATAACCTGATCCCGACCTTAAAAGATGCTGTTCCGGGCGACCTTTCCCTGGTATTCCCGCACCGTATCATGGTCGACATTGCCGAGATGATCGAAGCCCTCGACAAAGTAACACCGGGTATCGCCAGCGATGAGACACTGCTGTACGGCGTAGAAGTCAAATTCTATTCCAACAAAGTTGTCGTAGACAAAGACTTCTGCACCAGTGTCAAAGGCCTCCGCGCCATCGGCGACGGCGCATCCGTAACCCGCGGCCTCCAGCAGGCAAGCGCAAACGGACTGTCGGTTGCGAGAAGCATTCTGAAAAGCATGAAATAAGAGAGAACGAAAAAAGATCCTTCGTCTGTGAAATGAGACGGAGGATCTTTTTTGGTGCCGGAAAGAGGGGTGTTTCAGATTATATACCGTATAGATTCCGGAACTGCTTCGGCGTTGTCCCGGTCTGCTGGCGGAAAACCGAGATAAAGTAGCTGACATCGCGGTAGCCGCAGAGGGCGGCGATGCCGTCGAGCGTAGTGTAGGGACGGCTGATGAGAAGCTCCTTGGCGCGGCTGATGCGCAGAACGCTGATGTACGAGCGGACAGAGCTGCCGACAAAACGCTGGAACAGGCGTGTCAGATACTGCGGCGTGATATGGAGCTGTTCCGCGAGATCATCCACATTGAGCGGGTCGGAAAGATGACTTTCGATTTCCTGCATTGCCGGGCGGACATACTGGAGATACAGCGGATGCTCCGTCCGGGAAAGGCCGGTGCGGAGCTGGGAAAGGCGTGTCAGGAACTCAAAGCATCCGACGGAGAGCGCAGCATCGTCGATGTCATTTTTCAGAAAATGTGAGTCGATTATGCGGTCAATCCATTCCTGAAACCACGCGCCCTCTGAGGCCGGAACGAAAAGATACGGCGAGACGGCACAGATTTTATAGAGATCATCGGAGAGCTTTCCGTCAAAGGTCAGAAAGGATGTAAACCACATCCCGCTGCCGTCGTTTTCGCGGTATTCATGCGGCACATGCGGAGCAATCAGAACACCATCACCTGGTTTCAGCAAAAGTTCCTGACCTTCGAGGGTCAGCAGCCCTTCGCCGCGTTCCGTCTGAATCCAGTGATATAAGGGGAATCCGTTCGGGCGCACAACGGGCTCCTGCAGCCAGCGGTTGCCGATGCTGTCAGCGGAGAGGGAAAAATCAGAGGCGGATGGTTTAAAAAAAATAGGCATAACAGTCAGTTCCTTTCTGAAAGAAAAGTCTAAAATAAGATTCCGGAATGAGTTTCGAAAATTCATACTTTTTAGACAAGCATATCATACTTTTCTCACAAAGACCAGTATATAATAGAGCCATCAAAACGAGATATCCAAACACAGGAGGAATCAAAAAAATGCAGCCAAAATTCAAAAAAATGTTATACGGAGGAGACTACAACCCAAACCAGTGGCCAAAAGAGATCTGGGATGAGGATATGAAACTTTTCCATCAGGCCGGCATCAACAGCACCACGATCAACGTATTTTCCTGGGCAAAAATCCAGCCGTCCGAGAATGAGTACGACTTTACAGAGCTCGATGAGATCGTAGACACCCTGACAAAAGAGGACGTCCAGATCGTCATGGCAACATCCACCGGCGCACTCCCGGCATGGATGGTACACCGTTATTCGGAAGTGGCAAGAACCGATTTCGAAGGACGCCATCACAAATTCGGTCATCGCCACAATGCCTGCCCGAACAGCCCGGTTTTCCAGAAATATGCAAAGCGCCTGGCAGAAAAACTGGCAGAGCGTTACGGCGACAACAAAAACATCGTCTGCTGGCACATCAGCAATGAGTACGGCGGCGAGTGCTACTGCGAGAACTGTGCAAAAGCGTTCCGTGTATGGCTGAAAGACAAATACAAAACACTCGATGAAGTCAACAAGGCATGGAACATGGAGTTCTGGGGCCACACCATCTACGACTGGGACGAGATTGTACCGCCGAACGATCTGGGAGACGGAATGCCATGGGGAAGCGGCACTGCATTTGCAGGAATGTCCCTCGACTACATGCGTTTCAACTCCGACGGCATGCTGAACAACTACAAAATGGAGCGTGACGCGATCCGCAAATACGACAAAGAAACACCGATCACCACAAACCTGATGGGAACGTACAAAGGTCTCGACTACTTCAAGTGGGCAAAAGAAATGGATATCGTATCCTGGGACAACTACCCGAGCTACAATACACCATGGAGCCACGTAGCTATGACCCACGACCTGATGCGCGGCCTCAAAGACGCACCGTTCATGCTGATGGAGCAGACTCCGAGCCAGCAGAACTGGCAGCCGTACAACTCCTTAAAGAAACCGGGCCAGATGCGCGCACAGAGCTATCAGACCGTTGCACACGGCGCAGACACGATTCAGTTCTTCCAGCTGAGAAGAAGCGTCGGCGGATGCGAGAAATTCCATGGTGCTGTTATCGCACACGCAGGAACCGCAGATACCCGTGTCTTTTGTGAGGTAACCCAGCTCGGAAAAGAACTGGAGAAAATCGGAAGCCGTGTGATGGGCTCCGAGAACCACGCAAAAGTCGGCATCATCTTCGACTGGGAAAACTACTGGGCACTGGAGTACACCAGCGGACCGAACCGCGATTTACGTTACGTAGACCAGATCGAGCAGATGTACAATTACTTCTATAACAAGAACATCGCTGTCGATATGATCCCGATCGACGCGGACTTCTCCAAATATGACCTCGTTGCAGCACCGGTTCTCTACATGGTAAAAGACGGTGTGGCAGAGAGCCTGGAGGCTTATGTACAGGCAGGCGGAACCCTCATCACCACCTACATGAGCGGTATTGTCGGACAGTCGGACAACGTTCATCTCGGCGGATACCCGGGACCGCTCAGAAAAATGGCAGGCGTATGGGTAGAAGAGATCGACGCTCTTGCACCGGAGCAGAGAAACAAGATCCGTTTCGCAGACGGAACCGAGGAAGAGTGCCGTCTCGTATGTGACCTGATGCACCTCGAAGGAGCTGAAGAAATCGCACAGTATGAGAGCGATTTCTATGCAGGCATGACTGCTGTTGCAAAAAATCAGTTCGGAAAAGGAACCGTATATTATGTCGGAACCGACCTTTCTGAGAGCGGCCTTGCAAAAGTTCTTGCTATGGCAGCAGACAGCGCAGCCATCCAGCCGGTGATTGGAGAAGCAACAGCACTCGAGATCACAAAACGCCAGGCAGACGGCGAGGATCTGTACTTTATCATCAACTTCAAAGATGAGGAGATTCCGCTTCCGGCAGTCTTCGACGGAAAAGAAGATATCCTGACCGGCGAGAAAGTACAGGGCGGTGAGATGCTGAAGAAATACGATCTGCGGATTGTCAGCGTTCCGAGAGCATAATATAAAACATATTGTATAGTAGAAAGATAACAAAAAAGACACAGCAGGAGGCAGAAAGATACTTCCAGCTGTGTCTTTTTGATGCTGTGAATTTATGCGGGTGCTTAGTGGGAAAACGAAGCCCGTGCGACGATGTTCTCCATCTCGCCCCATTTCTCCTCCATATCCGCTACAAGCGCAATCTGTGTCCGCGCACGTACGAGGTTGTGCTCCGGGTAAGCGGTTTTGAAGTAGGTATCGCCCATCAGGTAATCGGCGAGAAAACGGATGCCGCATTCGAGGGTCATTAATTTTGCACCCATCGGCAGCATTTCGACTTCCGCGCGGGTCAAAGAGCCTGCGCAGCCTGCGAGAAAGCCTTTTGTATAGCTCTCAAAGAGAGGAAGGGAAAGAGACACCTTAGAGACATCCTGTTCGTCCTCAGCGGCCGTATTCGCGCCGAAGCGGATGGAATCGCCGAAGTCAAAGATCGACAGTCCCGGCATAATGGTGTCTAGGTCGATGACGCAGATGCCCTCGCCGGTTTTGTCATCAATCATAATGTTGTTCAGCTTCGTATCGTTGTGCGTTACGCGGAGCGGCAGCTCGCCCGAGGCCTTCATGCGCTCGGCTACGCCGTAATCGTCTGCGTGGTCGAGGAAAAACGCCATCTCATCCGAAACGTTTTTTAGCCGTCCTTTCGGATCCGCCTGTGCCGCCTGTAAAAGCGCCTGGTAGCGGAGCGGTGTGTTGTGGAAATCCGGGATCGTCTCGAAAAGAGAGGCGGACGGAAAATCGGAGAGCATCTGCTGGAAGCGGCCGAAAGCATTACCGGTCTCGTAAAACAGCTTTGGATCTGTCACGGCATCATAGCAGGACGCATTGGAAATAAAGAGAAATGCGCGCCAGAATTCTCCGCGCTCATCGACGAAAAACCAGGCATCGTCTGTCGTCGGAATCAGGTTCAGCGTCTCGCGGAATGGATCTCCTCCTGCGGCTGTGATTTTTTTCCGCAGAAATGATGTTACCTGTGCAATATTCTGCATCAGCTCCGTTGGATTGTGGAAAACGGTGCGGTTCATGCGCTGCAGAATCGATTTGCGGAGGACGCCGTTTTCGGTAGAGCGCACCAGAAACGTATCGTTGATATGGCCGTTCCCGTGCGGCGTCCAGTCTGTAATCGTTCCCGGGAAAGCAAATGCGTGGACAATGGAAGAGAGTTCTTCCTGTGTGTATGTAATCATCATGGGTATAAACTCCTTATTTTAATTAGAAAAACCTGATTAAGTAAAGCACACGCAGGGCGAAAAGTCAAGAAAAGGGCGCGAAACGATTGACAACGAGCGGCATTTCCGACTATAATAGACAGTAATTTAAGAAAAAACAAAACCTAAAATGCAGTGACAGGGAGGAGTACCTGGCGGCGCAAAGCAAAGAGAGGAGATGGCTGGTGAGAATCTCCGTGAGCGTGCCTGCGGAAGTAGCCCTCGAGCAGTGGACTGAACAGAAAAAGCGGACAGCAATGTTTTCCAAGTAGGCTCCAACGTAGTTCCCACGTTACCGGGATGCCGTATCGGATGAAAAAAGTTAAATCCTGTACGGAATGAGCAGAAGCGTATTCTTCTGGAATTCAGGTGGTACCGTGGATGGAAACATTCTCCCTGAACGTAAGGCACAGAAAAGGTGTTTTATGTTCGGGGATTTTTTATGCAGCAAATTTAGAACAGGAGGTTTTCATATGAAACAGATTACAGGAAACAAACTTCTGGTAAAGGCTCTGAAGGAGGAGGGTGTCGAGTATCTCTTCGGTTATCCGGGAGCCTGCACCATTGATATCAGCGATGAGCTTTACAAACAGGATGAAATCAAAATCGTTCTGCCGCGCCACGAGCAGGCGCTGGTGCATGAGGCGGATGCCTATGCGAGAACGACAGGAAAAGTCGGCGTATGCCTCGTTACCAGCGGCCCTGGTGCAACCAACCTGGTCACCGGTCTTGCAACGGCAAACTACGACAGCGTTCCGCTTGTCTGCTTCACCGGACAGGTAGCCCGCCACCTCATCGGAAACGATGCATTCCAGGAGGTTGATATTGTCGGCATCACCCGCAGCATCACGAAATACGGCGTGACGGTAAGAAACCGTGAAGATCTCGGACGCATCATCAAAGAAGCCTTTTACATCGCCCGCACCGGAAAACCGGGCCCGGTGCTCATTGATCTTCCAAAAGATGTCATGGCAGAGCTCGGCAGCGCAGAGTATCCGAAGAACGTCAACATCCGCGGCTACAAACCGAACACCAGCGTACACATCGGCCAGTTAAAACGTGCGCTGAAAATGCTCGCAAAAGCAAAACGCCCGCTGTTTCTTGCCGGAGGCGGCGTCAACATCGCACATGCGCAGGAAGTGTTCCGCGAAGTGGTCGAGAAAACACAGGTGCCGGTTGTCACAACCGTTATGGGACGCGGCGCGATCTCCACGAAACACCCGCTGTTCATCGGAAACCTTGGCATGCACGGCGCGTATGCGGCGAATATGGCAGTCAGCGAGTGCGATCTGCTGTTCTCGATCGGAACACGTTTCAATGACCGTATCACTGGAAAGCTGCATGAATTTGCCCCGCACGCGCAGATTGTCCACATCGACATCGACACAGCTTCGATCTCCCGAAACATCCACGTCGATATTCCGATCGTAGCCGATGCAAAAGAGGCGATCACGAAGATAGCAGAGTACGTAGAGCCATGCTCCACATCGAAATGGCTTGCCCAGATCGATGCCTGGAAGAACGAGCATCCGTTGACGATGCGCCCGAACGGCGTGATGGGACCGCTCGATATTTTCAACGCGATCAACGAGCAGTTTGACGATGCGATTATCGTCACCGACGTCGGACAGCACCAGATGCTGACAAGTCAGTACGTCGACATTACCGAAAACCGCCAGATCATCATGTCCGGCGGCCTTGGAACGATGGGATACGGCCTTCCGGGCGCGATCGGAGCAAAAATCGGCAACCCGGACAAACCGGTCATCGCGATTTCCGGTGACGGCGGTATGCAGATGAATATTCAGGAGCTGGCAACTGCCGTTCTCGAGGAGCTGCCGGTCATCCTGTGTATCTTCAATAATGAATACCTCGGCATGGTACGCCAGTGGCAGAAGCTGTTTTACGGCAAACGGTACAGCATGACAAACCTGCGCGCCGGTGCACTTTCCCGCAGAACAGACGGAGAAGAGTACCCGGAATACACGCCGAATTTTATCAAATTGGCTGAGAGTTACGGCGCAAAAGGCATCCGCGTCATGAAGAAAGAGGATATCGCCGCAGCGTTTGAAGAGGCGAAGAAAAACACCAAGACTCCGACGATCATCGAATTTATCATCGATCCGGAGGAGATGGTTTACCCGATGATCAAGCCGGGCGGAACGCTCGAAGATATGATTATGGACTGTTAGGAGGAGAGCGCGATGAATAAGGGAATGAAAAAAAGATGGATTTCACTGTACGTAGAAAACCAGGTTGGTGTCCTTTCCAAGATTTCCGGGCTTTTTTCCGCAAAAAGCTATAACTTGGACAGCCTGACCGTCGGAACGACCGAGGACCCGACCGTATCGCGTATGACGATCGCCACGGTCAGTGACGATGAGACGTTTGAGCAGATCAAAAAACAGCTGAACCGCATGGTCGAGGTCATCAAAGTCATCGACTTCACCGACGTGTTTGTGCGCATGAAAGAGATTCTGTATATCAAGGTATTCAACTGCAGCGCAGCTGACAAAGTCGAGCTGTTCCAGATCGCTGAGACGTTCAAGGCGAAGGTCATCGACTACGGAAAAGACAGCCTGCTGCTCGAGTTTGTCCAGACAGCGACGAAAAACGATGCAGTTGTGAAGCTGATGAAAGAGGAATTCGGCAAGATCGAAGTCGTGCGCGGCGGAAGCGTCGGTATCGAGTCGATCAATGTGATGGAGCGGTAAAAGAGAGGACGTTTTTGCGTGAACGAAAAGAGTATTACCACAATTACGTTAAAAAAGATTAATAAGAAAAGTGTGTATCAGTACATCTATGAGCACCGCCAGACGGCGAAGCAGCAGATTGTGCAGGATCTGACGATGGGGCTTTCGATGCACAGCGGAACGCTCGAGCATATCTGCATTGACCCGGAAGGGCCGGAGTGCTACTGCGCTTCTTTTTATTGAAGAGTTTCTGCAGTCGGAATTTTAATTTTTAATTATAGAATTTCAGGGATAGAAAATCCGGGAACGGAAAGTTTTACATTGCTTTCCATTCCCGGATTTTTTCTGCTTTTTATCAGTGTTCGTTTTTAGATAAACATCGCATAAATCGACGCTCCGACCACAGTCAGAATACCTGCAACTGCAATCGAAAGGCTGCTCATCGCGCCCTCGACATCGCCCATCTCCATGGCCTTCGCCGTACCGATCGCATGGGAGGCCGATCCGATACTGATGCCCTTTGCAATCGGCTCCTCAATGTGAAACAGCTTGCAGAGCGTCTCCGCCAGCATATTTCCCAGCACACCCGTGATGATGATAACGGCAACCGTGATCGTCACCGCACCGCCGAGCTCTTCCGAAACACCCATGCCGATGGCCGTTGTGATGGATTTCGGCAGCAGTGTTACATACATTTTATGATTCAGATTGAAGATCAGCGCCAGCGCGAGAACCACGGTAAGGCTCGTCAGCACGCCGGAGAGAATACCGGCGAGGATGGCTTTGATATTCTTTTTCAATGCCTCCATCTGCTCATACAGCGGAATCGCAAGGCAGACCGTTGCAGGAGTCAGCAGATAGCTCAAGTATTTTGCACCGTCATTATAATTCTGATAATCGATATCGAAAACAGCAAGGAATACAATGACGACTGCAATGGAAATCAGCAGCGGATTGAAAATCGGAAGCCCAAATTTTTTCTTTAACAGCATGCCGAGCTCATACGCCAGAAGGCTGATGACAACGCCGAAAAATGCAGATTCACAGAGCATATTTGTCATTTTGCGTCCCCTCCTTTGTGTTTCTTTTCCAGCCGGATGACCGCCTGTGTCACGCGTCCGGACACAATCATAACGACGATGGTGCTGACGAGCGTAATCACGAGAACCGGAACGAGAACGGCTTTTAATTCACCCCAGGATTCCATCAGGCCGACGCCCGCCGGAATGAACATGACCGGCATGATCTCAATCATAAACTTGCCTGCGTCCTCGACGGTATCAAGTTTTAATGCCCCCGTCATCAGAAGCGCCAGCATCAGCACAAGGCCGTAGATACTTGCCGGAATCGGAAGCGGCAGCACGGCGTGCAGGATTTCTCCGACGAACGAAACCGCCATAATTACAAGGAACTGTCTTAATAATTTCACTTTTTCTGTTGTCCTTTCTCCCCATAACCCACATAACATCACTCCTTCTCAATGTCACGACCCCGATTATACTACCCGCGTAAAAGAATTTCAACCGTAAATGTTACTGCAATTTTGGCTATTTTTGCCAAAAAAAGCAAAAAAATGCCCGCCAATCAAACGAAAAAGTGAAATCGGTGGGCATTTTAACATAATTTTTTGAGTTGATCCGATACGGAACTTTTTAAGCATTGCTTTCGGCATTTTTCCGATCCGGCAGAACGAAGATAAAGATCAGCGAACTGACAAGCAGCATGCCCGGATAGAAGAGGTTTGCCATGATTTCAAAGGCGGAGAGCTCATATCCCAGTTCATGCACCGCGGAAATCGCCACGAGCATCTGCGCGCCGTACGGCAGGATGCCCTGTGAGATGCAGGAGAAGGTATCGAGGAGCGATGCCGTTTTCCGTGGGGTGATGCCGTAGTCCTCGGACATCTGCTTTGCGATCGGGTTTGCCATGACGATCGCGACGGTGTTGTTTGCGGTCGCAATGTCGAGCAGCGCGACGAGAATGCCGACACCGAGCTGGCCGCCCTTTTTTCCGCGGAAGATTTTGTGAATGGCACGAAGCAGGACAGTAAAGCCGCCGTTTTCCCGGATCAGCGCGCACATCGCAGCGACGAGAATCGCAACCATACATGTCTCAAACATACCCGAAGTGCCGCTTCCCATGCTGGAGAGCATATCCAAGAGCGTCGTCTGTCCCGTACCGAGCATGATAACGGCACCGGAAGCAATACCGATAAGGAGTACGACAAACACCTGAATGCCCGCGATGCCGCCGATCAGCACGAGCAGGTACGGAACCATCTGCAGCAGATGGTATTCGTGGACGATCGGTGTGCCCGGCGCCTGTCGGAAGGAGATTACAAGGATCAGCGCCAGCGCGGCAAGAGCAGCCGGGAGAGCGATCCAGAAGTTTTCGCGGAACTTGTCTTTCATCTCGCAGCCCTGTCCGTTGCAGGCGGCGATTGTCGTGTCGGAGATGAAGGAGAGGTTGTCGCCGAACATGGATCCGCCCATGACGGAGGCGACGCAGAGCGCCAGCGAAAAGCCGGAGGTCTCGGCAACAGCAGCGGCGATCGGCACGAGAAGCGTGATCGTTCCGACGGAGGTTCCCATGGCCGTGGAGACGAAGCAGGCAACGACAAAGAGCACAGCGACGGCATACTTTGCCGGAATCCAGGAGAGCATGAAATAGGCAACGCTCTCTGCACTGCTCCTTCCGACAACGCCGACAAACGTGCCTGCGGCGAGGAAGATCAGCAGCATTGTGATGATGTTTTTGTCCCCGATGCCCTGTCCCATGAGGGCGAGCTTTTCTTCAAACGGGACACTGCGGTTCTGCAGACAGGCGACGAGGATCGCTGTCAGAAACGAGACGACGATGGGGATGTTGTAGAAGCCCATCGGAATTTTTAAAATATACTCGGAATAAATGCCGAACCCCAGATAAAACACCAGAAAAACGGCGATCGGGAGCAGGGCGGATGGCTTTCCTTTTTTCATAGAAATAAATACCAGACCTTTCGTGTGATTTTCCTTATTTTTTAATAGGGCGAATAGAATTATTCTATCATCTGGATCAGAAATCGTAAAGTAAAAAAGCAGGAAAAAACACGCCGGACATCTGGTAAATTCCAGAAATCCGGCGTGTTTTATAAGAGGTGCGTTTTGCTGTGCCTGTGCTTTATTATTTTGCGAGGAGCATCATAATCTGATTACTTCTGCTTACGAATTTTGTCATCTCGTCCGGAGAGAGCGGTTTGTGGCTGATCATTGCCAGATCATACAGCTGCTCGCAGAACAGGGATGTGTTGCCGTTCTCGCCATTCTTCAGAATGTACTGAACGAGCGGATGTTTTGCATTCAGGATCAGGGTTTCCTGTCCGCCGAACATGGACGGATCCATGCCGGTCATGCCGTACATCTTCATCATATCCTGCATCCGGCGGCTCTCCTCGGAAAGCGTTACCATGGAGGATACATTTTCGTCTTTCAGGTTCTCAACTTTGACGGTCAGATCTTTCTTGTCGAGGACTTTGCGGAAGAGATCGGTCAGAGTATTTGTAGCGTCGGTCAGATCCTCACCGGACTCGTCTTTCATATCGTTGGTCAGATCTGCATCGATGCGCTGGAAAGTTACATGCTCGTTGTAACGCTCTGCATGGGTGATGAAAGCGGAGTCGATGTTGTGTTTCAGGATGACAGCATCCATGCCCTGACTGCGGAACATGTTGATGTACTGGCTCTGCTGAACTTCGTCGGTGACGTAGTAAACAGTCGTTTTTTCCGGCTCTTTCTTCTCGTCAGCGTTTTCCGTATTTTCGGTATTCTCCGTAGTTTCAGCCTTCTCTTCGATGTTCTCTGCAGGAGCTTCTTCTTTCTTATTCTCGTTGATGCAGTCCTCAAGAGTCAGATATTTTCCGTCGATGTTCTTGAACAGAATATAGTCCATCATCTTCTTGGAGAATTTCTCGTCCTTGATGCATCCGTATTTGATGAATGGGTTGATATCATCCCAGTATTTCTCGTAATTCTCACGGTCGGTTTTGCACATGCCGGAGAGCTTGTCAGCGAATTTCTTGGAGATGTACTCGGAGATCTTCTTGACAAATCCGTCGTTCTGCAGTGCGCTTCGGGATACGTTCAGCGGCAGATCCGGGCAGTCGATGACGCCTTTTAAGAGCATCAGGTATTCCGGAATGACTTCTTTGATGTTGTCGGCAATAAATACCTGGTTGTTGTACAGCTTGATGGTTCCCTCGATGGAATCGTACTCGGTGTTGATACGCGGGAAGTAGAGGATACCTTTGAGGTTGAACGGATAGTCCATGTTCAGGTGGATCCAGAACAGCGGCTCGCGGTAGTCGTTGAAGACTTTGCGGTAGAATTCTTTATAATCCTCATCGCTGCACTCGTTTGGATGTTTGGTCCACAGCGGGTGGATATCACTGATGGAAACCGGGCGTTTGTTGATTTTTACTTTCTCTTTGGCCGGGGAAACTTCAACCTGCTCTTTCGTTCCGTCTTCTTTTTCTTTCTCTTCGTATTTTGCGTCCTCGTGGATGTGCTCTACGACAACGTCGTCATCTTTTAATTCGCTTTCATCGATGGTCTCGTATTCCTGCGGCGCATTTGCTTTGGACAGGAAAATTTCAACCGGCATGAAGGAGCAGTATTTTTCCAGAACTTCGCGGACACGGTATTCGTTTGCGAATTCCAGGCAGTCCTCGTTCAGGAACAGAGTGATTTCGGTACCAACAGTTGTCTTGCTGCCCTCGGACATATCGTACTCGGTGCTTCCGTCACAGGTCCAGTGTACCGGGGTGGATCCTTCTTTATAGGAAAGAGAATCGATGTGAACTTCATCTGCTACCATGAAAGCAGAGTAGAAACCAAGACCGAAGTGGCCGATCATCTGATCTGAATTCGTTTTGTCTTTGTATTTCTCCAGAAATTCGGTAGCGCCGGAGAAGGCGATCTGGGTAATATATTCTTCGACTTCGTCTGCGGTCATACCGATACCGTTATCGATGAATTTTAAGGTTTTCTCATCCGGGTTTACAATCACCTGAATGGCTGCTTTGTAGTCATCCGGCAGAGTATATTCGCCCATGCCGTCGAGTTTTTTCAGTTTGGTGATGGCATCGCAGCCGTTGGAAACGAGCTCGCGGACGAAGATATCGTGGTCGGAATACATCCATTTTTTGATAATCGGGAAAATATTGTCGCTGTTGATTGAAAGATTTCCATGTTTCGCACTCATGAGAAACACACTCCTTTTCTTATAAAAATATTTTGATCCAGCAAAGCGGGAATATCATGCTTTTTTAGATGTCTGCAGCTTTTTTACTGCTCTGATAGTTATAGTAATACTGGCACAGGGAAAAGTCAAGGGGAAATTAGCACTCGAGAAAAAAGAGTGCTAACAGAACGACGGAAAGTATTGAATTTACTGGTATTACGGTACTTTCTAAACTTTTTGTAAAGTCTGATCAAAAGGGCTGCGCAGTTGTTTCTGGAGAATGGATATGCTACAATGAAAAAGCATAGAAGCGTTTCGAACAGAAAGATTCCGAGGGTACATAAAAGAAAAATGGAGGAAATACATGACAAATGCGACAAAGGCGGCGCTGGAAGCGTCATTAAAAAAGCTGCTTTTGAAAAAGCCGCTGGACAAAATTACGATCAACGATCTGACGACAGACTGCGGCATCAGCCGGATGGCGTTTTATTATCATTTTAAGGATATCTACGATCTTGTCGAATGGTCGTGCCTGGAGGATGCGACGCAGGCGCTGCAGGGGAAGAAAACGTATGAGACATGGCAGGAAGGCCTGCAGCAGATTTTTGAGGCAGTGCTCGAGAATAAACCATTTATTATGAATGTCTATCACTCTGTAAGCCGGGAGCAGATCGAAACATATCTCTTTCATCTGACGCACGATCTGCTGTACGGTGTCGTGCAGGAAAAAGCAAAGGGAACCGGCATCTCCGAGGCGGATCAGAGTTTTATCGCAGATTTCTATAAGTATAGCTTTACCGGTGTCATGCTCGACTGGATCAAAGACGGAATGAAAGTGGATTACCATATGATTGCGGAAAAAATGCACCGCACGATGGAAGGAAATGTCGTCAATTCCATCCGAAATTTTGAAAAAAGAAATAAAATATAGTTACACTTTACAAAACAGGGCGGATGATAAAAATTTAATCATCCGCCCTGTTTTGTAAATGGAAAAGCGGGGAAAAATGAAGTAAGATTCAAATTGTCAACAGACAATGGCAACACAAATAGAAACTTGTAAAACAAAGAAAGCAGCATAACCTATACGAACCGGAAATTCGAAAAAACATTCCGGCAGTCGTATTTAGAAAAGAAAGGATGAACGTCTATGTCAAAAAAAGGATTAAAATTCGGAATCGCATCAGCAGCAGTCATCGGAGCTGGAGCAGCAGTGCTGCGGGCAAAAAACAAGAGTGAAGCAAAAAAAGCAGCGGAGACAACCACTGTAACATCAGAACCAAAGAATGATTACCGCAACACCGAGCGCGGAAAAGATAAGAAAAACAGCAAAGGCATTTATTACACCAACGGAAACTACGAAGCCTTCGCAAGACCGGAAAAACCGGAAGGCGTCGATGAGAAGAGCGCATACCTCGTAGGAAGCGGCCTCGCGGCCCTCGCAGCAGCGTGCTTCCTTGTAAGAGACGGCCAGATGAAAGGCGATCACATCCACATTCTGGAAGCCATGGACATCGCCGGCGGTGCCTGCGACGGTATCTACGATCCGACCCGCGGCTACATCATGAGAGGCGGCCGTGAGATGGAAAACCACTTCGAGTGCCTGTGGGATCTGTTCCACAGCATCCCGTCAATTGAGACACCTGGTGTATCCGTTCTTGATGAGTATTACTGGCTGAACAAAAAAGACCCGAACTACTCCCTGTGCCGTGCAACGAAAAACCGCGGCGAGGATGCCCATACCGACGGAAAGTTCAACCTGAGCCAGAAAGGCTGCATGGAGATCATGAAACTCTTCATGACAAGAGACGAGGATCTGTACGACAAGACGATCGAGGATGTTTTCGATGATGAAGTCTTCAATTCCACCTTCTGGCTGTACTGGAGAACGATGTTCGCATTTGAAAACTGGCATAGTGCACTGGAGATGAAGCTGTACTTCCAGCGGTTCATTCACCACATCGGCGGACTGCCGGACTTCTCCGCACTGAAATTCACGAAGTACAACCAGTATGAATCCCTGATTCTTCCGATGAAGAAATACCTCGAGGATGCCGGCGTAGACTTCCAGTTCAATACCGAAGTAACCAACGTTATCTTTGAAATCAACGATGGAAAGAAAGTAGCAAAAGCCATTGAGTGCAAGGTAAACGGCGTCGAGAAAGGCATCGTTCTCACCGAGAATGACCTCGTCTTCGTTACCAACGGAAGCTGCACCGAAGGCACGATCTACGGCGATCAGAACCATGCACCGAACGGTGATGCAGAGGTCCGCACGAGCGGCTGCTGGAGCCTGTGGAAAAACATTGCAAAACAGGATCCGTCCTTTGGACATCCGGAGAAATTCTGCTCCGATATTGCAAAGACAAACTGGGAATCCGCAACAATTACCACTCTCGACAATAAGATCATTCCGTATATCACCAATATCTGCAAACGTGATCCGAGAACCGGAAAGGTTGTTACCGGCGGTATCGTAAGCTGCCAGGATTCCAAGTGGCTTTTAAGCTGGACCATCAACCGTCAGGGACAGTTCAAAGAGCAGGATAAAGATAAGGTATGCGTATGGGTTTACAGCCTGTTCACCGACGTACCTGGCGACTATGTGAAGAAACCGATGAAAGAGTGCACTGGTAAAGAGATCACCGAAGAGTGGCTGTACCACCTCGGCGTGCCGGTTGACCAGATTCCGGAGCTGGCAGAGAACAGCGCTGTCTGCGTACCGACCATGATGCCGTATATCACCGCATTCTTTATGCCACGAAGAAAGGGCGACCGCCCGGATGTCATCCCGGATGGCTGCGTCAACTTCGCATTCCTCGGACAGTTCGCTGAGACACCAAGAGATACCATCTTCACGACAGAGTATTCCGTTCGTACCGCAATGGAAGCTGTTTACGGACTCCTCGGCGTAGACCGCGGCGTGCCGGAAGTATGGGGCAGCGTTTACGATATCCGCGATCTGCTGGACAGCTCCGTGAAACTGATGGATGGAAAATCTCCGCTGGAAATCGAGCTTCCTGGACCGCTCAACCTGCTGAAAAAACCTCTGCTGAAACTGGTAGATGGAAATGTAGTTGGAGATCTCTTAAAAGAGCATGGAATTATCAAAGAGGATATGGTGAAATAAGAAATAGAAAATAAGTAAGAAATGCAATAAGACCTGCGCTTTCAAACGGCGCAGGTCTTATTGCGTTGCTATGTATGCTCTCAAACAATTAAGCAGATTTCTTCGTGAAAAACAGCGCGGCACAGACGGCGGCGATGCCTCCAGCGAGCTTTGCAACGAGAAGCGGCACGACAAAATCAGGATCGGTGCCGAACGTAAATCCCATATGTGCGGCGATGGTCGATGCGGCGGAGACGAGGAAAGCTGCGTTTACAATCTTTCCGCGCTCGTCCATTTTTTCCATCATTGTGATCGCCGGAACAGGGCTGACAATGCCCATCAGAAGGCCGGCGGCACTGCTGTCGTTCATGCCGGTTTTTCTTCCAATAAAAGAGAGCGGCTTTTTGAGCACCCGCTGTAAAAGCTCCGCCGTCGGAAGGCTGCCGAGCAGTACAATGCCGATGGACGAGACGACCGCCATCGCGTCCTCCAGCGGCGCAAGGTCCGGGAGCAGCGAAAAGCCGGTCATATAGCAGAACGCGCCCGCGATGAGGCCGATCGTCGTCAGAAGCCGGATCACATCTGCAAATACCGTGAACGCGCGCACGGTCTGCTCCGGAAAACGCCAGATGCCGAACATCAGCAGAAAGCAGAAGAGGAGCACCGGGAGCGACTGAAGTACGATCTGCAGAAAAGAGAGTTCTGAGAGCAGTCCGCCGACGATCATCGTGACGGGAAGCGTGCCCGTGCCGATCAGCATGCCGCGGGAGAAAAAGAGGCGGTCGCCGCTTTTCAGCATTCCCATGCCGACCGGAATCGTAAAGGTGATGGTACAGCCAAGCGTCGCCGCAATCACAAGTCCTGCGTAGCGCACCATCTCCTGCGATGCCGAAAGCTCTCCGGCGAGCTGGTAGCCGCCCATGTCAATGGCGAGAATGCCGGCGAGAAGTCCCGCATCCAGCCCCAAAAAGTTCCAGATGGGAACGAGGGCGAAACGGAGAAAGCGGGAGAGCAGCGGGGTGAGGCAGATGATGCCCGACATGGAAAGTGCCGTCGGTCCAAGCAGCGTAAAGCCCTCCTCAAACCGTTTTCCAAGTCCGAAGCGATTGCCAGCGATCCGGTCGACACCGCCGAGTACCGCGCCGACTGCCATGATCCACATAATAATCTGATTCATAAAAAGAGAACCTTTCTAAATAAGTATTTTGTCTTTATATCTGTTCTTCAAATGCAATTTCATTTTTCAGCAGAAACTGGCGGACTTCCTCATCGAAGACGCGGTCGAGCGACTTGTCCATCGTAAAGATTTTGAGGGAAGTTCCGGTGGTAAGTAAGAGTTTTCCGTCCTTATACTGAAAATTCAGAAAGCATCCAAACACGTTCTCTATTTCCAGCGGCAGCGCATGGTCCGCGATCATTTTTTCGCACGCCGCCTGCGGAAGCTGAAACACAAATTTGAACTGCAGGGGTGTCCGTTTTCCTTTGATGACGGAATAGCAGAACGATTTCACATCTTTCCAGAGAAGCCGCGTCCGCCCTTTTTCTTTTAAGAGCTGCGCGTCATCGGGATCGAAAAAGTCCGTGTGAAGACTGCCGTCGATGGAGAACGTCGTAAACGTTGTGATCGACGCCTCGGAGACGGGAAAGCGGTCAAATGTCTCGAGACGGAGCAGAGTGTTCATAAAATTCTTTAACTGTGTAATCTGCAGGATAATCATCCGTAGTTAAAACCAGCCTTTCTTTTTAAAATACCAAATTTCAACAGCAACAATGAGAATACAGACGCCGATCAGGATGAAGTACGCATACGGGGCAGAAAGCTCAGGCATATGCGTAAAATTCATGCCGTACCAGCCGGCGATCAGGGAAAGCGGGAAAAAGATCGTCGAGACGACCGTCAGAATCCGCATCGTATCGTTCTGACGCAGGTCGATCTGCGCCTGCTGCATCTCGCGGATCTGCAGGGCGTACTCCCGCAGCATCTGGGTGTGGTCGTACAAACGGTCCACGCGGTTTCCAAGGCGCGAAAACTGACGGGCGCATTCCGGGGGAAGAAAGTGATTTTCGTCCTCGGAGAGTATTTCGCACATGTCGAGAAGCTGCTGGTAATAGGCATGGAACACGAGCAGCTCCCGACGAATCGTGATCAGGGTCCGCTGCAGCTCTTTTGGCAGAGTGTCGAGAAGAGACTCCTCGATTGTCGCGAGGCGCTTCTCAAAATTCTGCAGATAGAGCATATCCTCCTGGATCAGCGATTCCAGAAACGAGAAAAACAGGTGGAAGACATCGGAAGTATCGAGCGGTTCTTCCGGGAAGAGGAGGCTCTGCAAAGCCGGAAGTGTCTGTTCGTCGGCTGCCAGAATAAGCTGCCCCCGGTCGAGATAAAACGCAAGCGAGAATGCAAGGTGAAGCGGATGCGTCTTGTCCGGGACGGCAAGCGATCCGACCAGGCAGTCAGGCAGCAGCTCTGCGCGGCAGTATTCGATGCGCTCCGGCTGCAGACTGCGCCGGAAAAGAGAAAATCCGGGCAGCGCCGCGCAGGCTTTGGAAGCTTCCGAAAACGAAAGCAGGGAAAGCCGGACCGAATCCGAAAAAGTCCATTCCATACGTACCACCTCCTGAAAATAAGCAATGGAAAAATATCCATAAACAAAAAAGCCGTATGACCGTAGTATACCGCAAAAAGGGGAGTGCGACAAGAAAAGGAAAAAACTTTTAACGGAAAAACTTTTATTGGGAAAAAACTTTTTGCAATGGAGCACTAAGTGTGTTATGATAAAATGTAGTTATCAAAACTACATGACAAAATATCAAAAAATTCACTGTGTCGAATTCGTCCCTAGTTCAGGAAGGTTTGAAAAAGAGCGGTGATTGGAAATACGAAACATCCGCAGTGAGAAAAAGCGGAATCAAGTTTGGAGGGACAAAATATATGAGTTTTCACATTGTTGCAGACAGCTGCTGTGAACTGACAGCAGATATGAAAAAAAGAGGAAATATTGAAATTGCACCGCTGACCCTGGAAGTCGGCGGAGAATCCATTCTGGATGACGAGACATTCGACCAGAAATATTTTTTAAAGAGAGTAGCGGAATGTCCGGAGTGCCCGAAATCCGCCTGCCCGTCGCCGGATTATTTCCGGAAATCTTTTCTGAACGGAGCAGAACGGTGCTACGCGGTCACACTTTCCGCACAGCTCAGCGGTTCCTATAACAGCGCAGTGCTCGGTGCAAACCTGGCGCAGGAGGAGAACGAGGATCTGAAGATTCACGTATTCAATTCCAGAAGCGCATCGATAGGAGAGACCCTGATCGTGAAAAAAATCGTGGAGTGCGAGGAAGCCGGCATGAGCTTTGAGCGCGTCGTAGAGACAGTAGAACTCTATATCAGCACACAGAACACCTATTTCGTGCTGGAAAATCTCGAAACTCTGCGGAAAAACGGCCGTCTTTCCAAGGCGAAAGCACTCGTTGCATCCGCCCTTAAAATCAAACCGGTCATGGGCGCCACACCGGAGG
This sequence comes from Blautia sp. TM10-2, assembly GCF_003480845.1. Lineage (NCBI taxonomy): Bacteria > Bacillati > Bacillota > Clostridia > Lachnospirales > Lachnospiraceae > Blautia > Blautia sp. TM10-2. The sequence continues at coordinate 53,251 of NZ_QUJZ01000005.1, forward strand.
GCGATATCGTTCAGCTCGATCAGGCGCGCGGCATCAACAAAGCACTGATGAAAATGGTCGATGCCATTGTAAATGACGCACAGCATGTAGAAAACAAAACGCTTGCCATCTCTCATTGCAACTGCCCGGAGCGCGCCGAGATGGTAAAAGAAGCCCTTCTGGAGCGCCTTGCGGTACAGGATGTCTTCGTACTCGATACCCAGGGCGTCAGCAGTATGTATGCAAATGACGGCGGAATTATCATTGCATTATAACTTTTCTCTTCCCTTTTTGTTGAAAATGTAGTATAATTTTCAACATGTTTGAAAGTGCCGCCGAGCACTTTTTAGAAATCAAAGGAGAAGTAGAACCATGAGTCAGGAAAAAGTTGACCGCTATAAAAAGGAAAAAGCGAACCGTGAGAAAATCATGAGACGTGAAAGATGGATCACGAGACTGGAAGTTACCGCTTTCGTCGTTGTGCTGGCTACCCTGATCGGCTGGTTCTCCGTTGCTGTTTACCAGAACTCGGTAGCAGAGAAAAAGGCGAACCGCACGACAGAAACCACAACGATGAACGTGACGGATATTCAGAATTATCTGAGCGAGACCAACACATCCAGCGACAGCAGTGCAGATGACACCAGCGACAGCTCTGATGCTTCCGATACATCTTCGGACAGCACAGCAGATACGGCAAGTGACAGCACAGCAGATTCCATCAGCGAAAGTACAGCGGAATAAGCAGAATTGTTAAAGAAAGTAAAAGCGCTTACCACAGACGGGAAAATCCCGGAGTGATAAGCGCTTTTGTTATAGAGATTTATAGCAATCCCCGAAAATAATGCAAAAAATTCAGCACCGCAGAGCGTGAATTACTGCGTCACAGATTTTCGTCGTACCCCAGTACGCCTTCAAATCTGTTCCTTGCAATTCGCGCTCTGCAGCACTGCCTTTTTTGCATTATTTTCGGGTCTTGCTATAGAAAAAACTATGAGAAACACGCTCCGCGAGTTTCTCAAGTTATCGCGGCAGTCGCCAAGGTCTCGTGCAGGCATGGACTTTGGCTCGTTGCCCGCGTAAATTAAAAAACCGGAGGACATACATCCCCCGGCCTTTCGCTTATGGTTAATTAGCATTTAACAACGTTGGAAGCCTGCATTCCGCGAGCACCCTCGGTAAGATCGTAAGTAACCGCCTGACCTTCGTCAAGAGTTTTGAATCCTTCACCCTGGATAGCGGAGAAATGTACGAATACATCGTTTCCGTCTTCGCCTGTGATGAAGCCATAGCCCTTCTCTGCGTTAAACCATTTCACTGTTCCCTTGTTCATTGTGAGTTACCTCCATAAAATTAAAAAATAAGCATGATGTGGGAATGCATATGTTCCCCCATAAGCGAGTGAACTTTTGATAAAAAAATTCACTAGCTATTACAGATTATATTGAAGGTGAATGCTAATATAATCTCTAATAGCTAGTGACCACGTATTACATCTCAACATCTTCTCGATTGAGACCATTATAATCTTGCAAATCAAAAAAGTCAAGAAAAAACTCTTTATTTCAGGAAAGATTTCGTGTATTATAAAAAGGAATAAATGGTCGGACGACGGCCAGAAGAAAAGAAAGGATCAGAGAACGTAAGATGAGTATCTTAATCAAAAATGGACAGGTCATCGACCCGGCCACCCAAAAAGACGAAATCAGTGATGTTCTGATCGAAAACGGCGTTATTACACGGGTTGAAAAAGGAATCCGCGTAAAAGATGCGCAGGTAATAGATGCAAAAGGCTGCTATGTAATGCCTGGCATCATCGATATGCATGTACATCTCCGCGACCCGGGGCAGACATATAAAGAAGATATTGAAAGCGGTTCGAAAGCAGCAGCAAAAGGAGGCGTGACAACGCTGGTAGCGATGCCGAATACAAAACCGGTCATCGACAGCCCGGACCGCGTCAACTATGTAACGATCAAAGCAGACCGTTTTTCTCCGATTAATGTACTGCAGGCAGGCGCCATCACAGTAGGACAGAAGGGTGAAGAGCTCGCCGATATCGAGGGCATGGTAAAAGCCGGCATCCCGGCGATCAGCGAGGACGGAAAATCCGTTATGAACGCGCTGCTCTACAAAGAGGCAATGGAGATTGCCGCAGAGAAAAACATTCCGGTGCTGGCTCACTGCGAGGACAAGAACCTCGTAAACGGCGGCTGCATGAATGAGGATGCAAACTCGAGAGAGTGGCATCTGCCGGGCATCACAAACTCCGTAGAGAACACGATTGTTGCAAGAGATATCGTACTTGCCGCAGAGACAGGTGCACACCTGCATCTGTGTCACTGCTCGACCAAAGAGAGCGTGGATATGGTGCGTGAGGCGAGAAAGGCCGGCGTTTCGATTTCCGCCGAGGTCTGCCCGCATCACTTTACCCTCTGCAGCGACGACATCGTAAAGGGCGACACCAACTACAAGATGAATCCGCCGCTCCGTACGAAAGAGGATCTCGAGGCACTGCGCCAGGGTCTGAAAGACGATGTCTTCGATGTCATCAGCACCGATCATGCACCGCATGCGCTGACCGAGAAACAGGAGTCCTTCAAGAAAGCTCCGTTCGGCATCGTCGGACTGGAGACGAGCGTGGCTCTTACCATCACCGAACTTGTGGATACCGAGATCATCACCCCGATGCAGATGGCGGAGAAGATGAGCTACAATCCGGCAAAAATCCTGCACCTGGACAAGAAAGGTTCTCTTGCACCTGGCATGGACGCCGATGTGGTTGTCATCGATCCGGAAGCAGAGTATGTGATCGATCCGAAGGAGTTTGTTTCCAAGGGCAAAAACACTCCGTTCGGCGGTAAGAAAGTCAAAGGAAAAGTTATGGCTACCGTATGCGGCGGCAAGATTGTATACGAAGCTGAGTAATTTCTATAAGAAAAGACAGAAGAGGGAGAGTAAGCAGATGATTAACAAACTGATTGCAAACATTAAAAAAACAAATGCACCGATCGTCGTAGGTCTGGACCCGATGCTGAACTATGTGCCGGAGCACGTACAGAAAAAGGCATTTGCCGAGTACGGAGAGACACTCGAAGGAGCTGCAGAGGCCGTTTGGCAGTTCAATAAAGCGATTGTCGACGCAACATACGATTTGATTCCGGCTGTAAAACCGCAGGTTGCCATGTATGAGCAGTTCGGCGTTCCGGGAATGGCAGCGTATGAGAAGACCGTTTCCTACTGCCAGGAAAAGGGTCTCGTTGTCATCGGCGATATCAAACGAGGCGATATCGGTTCTACTTCTGAGGCGTATGCAGTCGGCCACCTCGGCCACGTGCAGGTGGGAAGCAAATCCTATGCCGGATTCCATGAGGATTTTGCAACTGTCAATCCGTATCTTGGATCTGACGGCGTAAAACCGTTCATCAAGGTCTGCAAAGAGGAGAAAAAAGGTATCTTTGTTCTGGTAAAAACCTCGAACCCGTCCAGCGGCGAGTTCCAGGACCGCATCATCGACGGACGTCCGCTGTATGAGTGGGTCGGCGAGCAGGTTGCCGCGTGGGGCGAGGAGCACATGGGCGATGATTACAGCTATGTGGGAGCTGTTGTCGGCGCTACGTACCCGGAGATGGGCAAGGTGCTGCGTAAGGTAATGCCGAAATCCTACATCCTGGTACCGGGCTACGGTGCACAGGGCGGAAAAGGAAAAGACCTCGTTCACTTCTTCAATGAGGACGGACTGGGTGCAATCGTAAACTCTTCGAGAGGTATTATCGCTGCTTACAAACAGGAAAAATATGCCGAGTTTGGCACTGAGAACTTTGCGGATGCTTCGAGAGCAGCTGTAAAGGATATGGTTGAGGATATCAGCGGGGCGCTTGCTGCTGCAAAATAAGAATACAGGGTGAAAAGCTCAGAAGGTCTGCCGGGTAGATGTTATGTCCGCCGGAGGATATTTTGGGCTTTTCGCCGATTCAAGAAAATAAAAGGAGTGTTCAGCTTATGAAAATCAAGGAATGCTGTACTGTGGAAAGTCAGGAGTGCATTGCAAAAGGAATTTACAGCATGTGGATTTCCACGAAAGTGATTGCGAAAGAGGCGAAGGCCGGCCAGTTTATTTCTCTGTTTTCGAAGGACGGCAGCCGTCTTCTGCCGCGTCCGATTTCTCTTTGTGAGATCGACCGAGAGGGAGGAAGACTTCGGATTGTCTACCGTGTGGCAGGTGCAGGAACGGAGGAGTTTTCGCATCTGAAAGCGGGGGATGAGGTTGATATTTTAGGGCCGCTTGGAAATGGATTCCCGATCGAGGAAGGTAAGGGAAAACGTGTGATGCTGATGGGCGGCGGTATCGGTGTTCCGCCGATGCTGCAGACGGCGAAGGATCTTGGAACGGACACGATCATCTGCTGTGGTTACCGCGATGAGTTGTTCTTAAATGAGGAGTTTGCTGCGGCAGGCGATCTTCATATTGCAACGGAGGACGGAAGTGCCGGTGTGAAGGGCAATGTGATGGATGCGGTGCGCGAGGATCATCTGGAAGCAGATGTAATTTTTGCCTGCGGTCCGGCTCCGATGCTGCGTGCGATTAAGGCGTACGGTCTGGAAAAGGGAATTCCATGCTGGATTTCGATGGAAGAGAAGATGGCGTGCGGCGTTGGCGCATGTCTTGCGTGTGTCTGCCAGTCGACTGAGGTGGATGGTCATTCACATGTGCACAACAAGCGGATCTGCAAGGACGGACCTGTCTTTTTAAGTACGGAAATTGAGCTGTAAGTGACGCGAGGAGGAGAAAAAGCGATGAAGACAAGTGTGAATCTGGCGGGTGTGGAACTGAAGAATCCGGTTATGACGGCATCTGGTACGTTTGGCTCCGGCGCGGAGTACAGTGAGTTTGTGGATTTGAAGGAGCTTGGCGCGGTTGTGACGAAGGGTGTTGCGAATGTGCCGTGGCCGGGGAATCCGACGCCGCGTATTGCGGAGGTTTACGGCGGAATGCTGAATGCGATCGGGCTGCAGAATCCTGGTGTTGATGTGTTCTGTGAGAGGGATATTCCGTTTTTGAAACAGTTTGACACGAAGATTGTGGTGAATGTGTGTGGACGGACGACGGAGGATTACTGTGAGGTTGTGGAGCGATTGACTTCGGAGCCGGTGGATCTGCTGGAGATTAATATTTCGTGCCCGAATGTGAAGGAGGGCGGTATTGCGTTTGGACAGGATCCGAAGGCGGTGGAGGCGATCACCAGAGAAGTTAAAAAATATGCGAAGCAGCCGATTATTATGAAATTGAGCCCGAATGTGACGGATATTACGGAGATGGCGCGGGCTGCGGAAGCCGGCGGGGCGGATGTGCTGTCGCTGATCAATACGCTTACTGGGATGAAGATTGATATTGAACGGCAGAAGTTTGCGATTGCGAATAAGACTGGCGGTATGTCGGGGCCGGCGGTGAAGCCGATTGCGGTGCGGATGGTGTATCAGGTGGCGCAGGCAGTGAAAGTGCCGATTATTGGTATGGGCGGTATTGCGTCGGCGGAGGATGCGCTGGAGTTTATTCTGGCGGGGGCTACGGCGGTTTCGATTGGGACGGCGAATTTCTTTAATCCGTATGCGACTGTTGAAACGGTTCGCGGTATCGAAGAGTATATGAGAAGGCATAAGGTTGACGATATTAATTCGCTGATCGGGGCGGTGAGATAAGACGGACGGCCTCGAGCGGCTTCGCATCTGCGGTGCGGCGGGCGAGAAAAAGAGGGCGGAACTGTGGCTCAGAATGGGTACAGGGAAACGGGAACCATCCCATTTTCCTGCACCTGTTCCGGGCTCATAGTTTCTGCCCTCTTTTTCTATGCCCGCCACACGGCAGGCGCAAATTCCAGTGAGGTCTGGTTGTGTGGAGCTGAAACGAAGTAGGTCTGGATCCGCCGGGGGCGGATCGGCGTGAGAGTGTTGTGGTGGGTGCATAGTATATAGAAAATGGAAGGTGGTATGTGAGATGAAGTATGGGATCATTAAAGTGAAGCGGGCGTTTTTGTATGAGGAGAATGGGGTTGATGTGGTGGATGAGGTGTTTTTTGGATGGAGCGTGATGTGGGAAGATGAGGGGGAGTGGATTGAGGTTTGGACGCATTATGGGTATCGGGGGTGGATGGAGAGGAATTTGATTGAAGAGAAAAGCCGGGAGTGGATGGAGGGGAGGGAAAAGGCAGGGAATACGTATGTGGTGACACGCGGGTTTGCGGATGTGATGAGGGGAGCGCGGGTGCAGGCGCGGATGTTGGAGACGCTGGGACGGGGGTGTTTTGTGGAGAAAATGGAGGAGACGGAGAATGGGTATTGCAGGGTGAAACTGGCGAATGGGATCAGTGGGTTTGTGCCGGAGGTGGCATTAAGAAAAAGACTGGATTCGGATCGGTTTTTGTGGGGAAAATCGGAAGAGAGGTTTTTTGTGGAGCAGGGGATTCCGGAGGGGTGGTCGGAAGAGAAGTTTCGGAGGAAGGTTGTGGAGTGTGCGAAGGGGTATCTTGGATGCCAGTACCGGTGGGGCGGGAAGGCGGCGGATGGGATTGACTGTTCGGGTGTGGTGTTTATGGTGTATTTGATGAATGGGGTTTTGATTTGGCGGGATGCGGATATCAAGGAAGGGTATCCGATGAAAGCGATCTGGAGAGAAGGGGAGGAGATGTGTCTGGTGGAGGAACGGGCGAAGGCCGGGGATCTGCTGTTCTGGAGGGGGCATGTGGGGATGTATCTGGGGGACGGCAGGTATCTGCACTGTACGGGGCATGAGAGGGTGTTTGGGTGCAGGGTGAATAGTCTGCGGAGAGGGGATGAGGATTTTCGGGAGGATCTGGCGGAGGCGTTGAAAGTGGTTGGGAGTGTTTTTCGTGAAATATCTGGAAGCGGAAAGCTGGAGGAAAAGAGCGATGTACCGTGAAAAACAGGCATCACGGGCGGCACGGGAGTAAATAAGACATATATAATTGACATCAGGAAATATCATTTTTGTATTGGAAATCCCTGAAAAAGTTTGTTATAATAATAACAAAGTCGAAAACAAAAGACAAAAGGCGGCTCAAACAGAGAGTAGGAAAAACAGAAATTCTGCTGATCTGATCTGCCGGAGCTGTCCATCAGAAGCAAAACAAGAAAGGGGTTCTGAACAATGGCAAGATTTACATTACCAAGGGATTTATACCACGGAAAGGGTGCTTTAGAGGCACTGAAAACATTCGAAGGAAAACGTGCAATCGTCTGTGTAGGCGGCGGCTCCATGAAACGTTTCGGTTTCCTGGATCGCGCAGTAGACTACCTGAAAGAAGCCGGCATGGAAGTACAGCTTTTTGAGGGAATCGAGTCTGACCCGTCAGTCGAGACTGTTATGCGCGGAGCAAAAGCGATGGAAGAGTTCCAGCCGGACTGGATCGTAGCAATGGGCGGCGGATCTCCGATCGACGCAGCAAAAGCAATGTGGATCAAATACGAGTATCCAGACATCACCTTCGAAGAAATGTGCAAGGTATTCGGAATGCCGAAACTCCGCAGAAAAGCTCATTTCTGTGCAATTTCTTCTACATCCGGAACAGCAACCGAGGTAACCGCGTTCGCAGTTATCACAGACTATGAAAAAGGTATCAAATACCCGCTGGCAGACTTCGAAATCACGCCGGACGTTGCAATCGTAGATCCGGATCTGGCAGAGACGATGCCGCAAAAGTTAGTTGCTCACACCGGTATGGACGCTATGACCCATGCAATCGAGGCATACGTTTCCACCGCGAACTGTGACTTCACCGATCCGCTGGCACTGTATGCAATCAAGATGATTCAGGCAGACCTGGTAGATTCCTACAACGGAGATATGGCAAAACGTGACAGCATGCACAACGCACAGTGCCTCGCTGGTATGGCATTCTCCAATGCACTTCTTGGTATTGTTCACTCCATGGCACATAAAACAGGCGCAGCATTCGCTGATTACGGCGCTCACCTGATCCACGGCGCAGCAAACGCTATGTACCTGCCGAAGGTTATCGCGTTCAACGCAAAAGACGAGACTGCAGCAAAACGTTATGCAGTGATCGCTGACGAGATGAAACTTGGCGGCGAGACAACGGAAGAGAAAGTAAAACTCCTCATTGACTATCTGCGCGGCATGAACGACAAACTGAACATTCCGCACTGCATCAAGAACTACGGAAAAGACAGCTATCCGACCGAGCAGGGCTTCGTTCCGGAAGACGTATTCCTGGAGAGACTGCACGACATCGCTGTAAATGCCATCGCCGATGCCTGCACCGGATCCAACCCGAGACAGCCATCTGTTGAAGAGATGGAAAAACTGCTGAAATGCTGCTACTATGATACAGAAGTAGATTTCTAAAAAGAAAACATATCGAAATCCCTCCGTTCTCTGGGCGGAGGGATTTTTTGCGTCAGAGAATGAAATTTATTTGTGTGGATTTTATGTTTTTTATGCGAAATCCTGTGTCTGGACTGGAAAAACAGAGGCGTTTATGGTAGTATAGAAAAGAATAGAAGTAAAAACGGGCGGCATTGCGAAAAAAGATGCCTTCCCCTGAAAATATGGAGGAAAAAAGATGGAACAGTACAAGCAGGAGTTTATCGAGTTCATGGTCGAGAGCCAGGTATTAAAATTTGGAGAGTTTACTCTGAAAAGCGGAAGAAAATCCCCGTTCTTCATGAATGCGGGCGCTTACGTAACCGGAAGCCAGTTAAAACGTCTCGGCGAGTATTATGCAAAAGCAATCCATGACAATTATGGACTGGATTTCGACGTTCTGTTTGGACCGGCCTACAAAGGAATCCCGCTCAGCGTTGTAACCGCCATTGCGATTCATGATCTCTACGGTGTGGAAGTACGTTACTGCTCCAACCGGAAAGAAGCAAAAGACCACGGCGGAGATGCAGGACTGCTGCTTGGAAGCAAAATTAAAGACGGCGACCGCGTTGTCATCATCGAGGATGTTACCACCTCCGGAAAATCCATCGAGGAGACGTTCCCGATCATCCAGGCACAGGGCAATGTGGAGATCAAAGGTCTGATGGTATCCTTAAACCGTATGGAGCGCGGAAAAGGCGACAAGAGCGCACTTGAGGAAATCCAGGAAACCTATGGCTTCCCGGCAAATGCCATTGTAACCATGGAGGATGTCATCACCTATCTGTACAACCGTCCATGCCAGGGCAAAATCCAGATCGATGACAAGATGAAGGCTGCCATTGATGCTTATTATGAGGAGTACGGTGTCAAATAAGACGTGGTACACTTGAAAAAAGGAGTTTTGCACGATGAATGAAAAAATCTATAAAACCATGGGACGTGTCGGCGGCGGAAATATCGCCATGGGCGCAGTACTGGTTGTGGTAGGGGTAGCAACCGGTGTCCTGATGATCGTAAGCGGAGCAGGCCTGCTGAAACGACGCGGGGAAATTATGTTTTAAGAAAAATGCCGGAATATTTTGGAAGCGCATGCGCCGAAGAGGTATTCCGGCGTTTCTGATACCACGCAGAAAGGGGAAACGAAGATGAAGCAGGAGACGAAAGCCAGAATCCGCGTTGTGGGACGGATTTTATTTCTGGTGTATCTTCTTGCGCTCGTTTATTTTCTGTTTTTTGCAGAAGAATACGGGAGAAGAAACTTTTTTGAACTGGATTACCGTTACAATCTGGTGCCGTTTCAGGAAATCAGACGGTTCTGGATTTACCGCGAAAAGGTGGGATTCCTTGCCGCATTTTTAAATCTGGCGGGCAATGTGATCGGTTTTCTGCCGTTCGGCTTTATCGTTCCGGTGATGCACAAAAAAATGGAGAGTTTCTGGAAAGTATCGCTTCTTGGTTTTATGTTCAGCCTCTGCGTGGAGACGATTCAGCTCATCACGAAGGTGGGCTGCTTTGATGTAGATGATCTGATGCTGAATACGCTTGGAGCCATGATCGGCTGCGGCGCATTCCTGATCTGCAATAAATTCAGGAGATGGAAATATGGCGAGGAAGAAGTATAATTACAATTTTGTCCGGAAGCCGTCGGAAGGCGGAAAGGAAGCTCTCTATATGGCAGGTGCTTCGGTCTTTCTGTTTCTGCTGGCTTCGGTCGTATCGTTTGCATTCCGCGGAAACGGAGGCATTTTTCTCGGAGCAGCGGGACTGTTCTCATTCCTTCTGTCGGGATACGGCTTCTATGTGGGAATGAAGAGCTTTAAAGAAGAACAGGTCAGCCACAGAATGTCGGTTCTCGGCTCGATTACGAGCGGCGGCATGCTGGTCGCATGGCTGGCACTGTTTCTGATCGGTGTGAGATAAATGTACTCTCGTAAAATCAAGCACAGAAAGACTCCGGGAGTACATATAAAAGAAAAGGGGAAAAAGATGGATCGCGAACGTTTTGAAAAACAGCTGAATTTTATTCTGGAGATTGATAAAGAAAAACAGATCCTGCGCCAGACGCACATCCGCGGCTATTCGCGCCAGGAGGACGACGCGGAGCACGCATGGCACATGGCGGTGATGGCATTTCTGCTGCAGGAATATTCGAATGAGAAAATCGACATCGGCAGAACGATGCTCATGCTGCTGATCCACGACCTCGTGGAGATTGATGCAGGCGACACGTATGCGTACGACGCGGAGGCAAACAAAACAAAAGACGAGAGAGAACACAAAGCGGCCGAGCGCATCTACGGCCTGCTGCCGGAGGATCAGGGAAAAATGCTGATGGATCTCTGGCTCGAGTTCGAAGCGTATGAGACACCGGAAGCGCGCTTTGCTCATGTGATGGACAATTTCCAGCCGCTGCTTTTAAATCATGAGAACGATGGAAAAGACTGGACCAGCCACAATGTGCGGATTTCCCAGCCGTTAAAACGAAACGAGAAGACGGCGACCGGCTCCGAGGAGATCTGGAGTTATATGGAAGAGATTCTCGAACAGAGTATCCGGGATGGAAAAATTATTGACGACCGGGAAGAAAAACAGGAATAAGTTAAGAAGAATGAGGGGCAGATCTGCCCCTCGTAACAGTTAAAGAGAAACAGAAAGGGATTTTTTATGACGGATGAATTATTAAACGAGCGGTATGCGCTTGCAATTGAGCGGATCCGCCAGATTCCGGCGGAAAAAAGCGTTCCGCAGCCGTACCGTGATTTTTTTGCACAGATGGCACAGTACCTCTGCAAAATGGACCAGATCCGGAGCAGAATCGCAGAAGGATATCTAAAAACAGCATCCGAGGAAGAGCTGGCTGTTTTTAACCGCGAGCCGTATGAAGATGTGATCGGGGAGCGGTATGAGACCTCCTACGGAAACCCGGCGTTTGCCGTGCGGGCACTTGGTGAAACGCATGGAAGGAGCCTCTGCTGCCTGTACCGGGAGCTGGGAAATGCTGTTGTCTGGGTCTATGAGGACCGCCTGCTGGAGCTGACTGCGGCGATGGAGCTGTATCTCGAGTTGTATGCGATGTTCGAGGAGGAGACGCTGCCGTCCGCGCAGTATGTAAAAGAGAGCATTTATTGGTATGTGAGCGATTACGCCGAGGAGCGCCAGGAATACCAGGTGCGCGAAATCGTCGACCCGTCGCTGCACTTTGTGAAGGATATTGTGATGGAATCTGATCTGACGGATCTGCGGTATCTGTACCAGTACGGCGAATATATCACCGAAAATGAGAAGGGTACAGCCCGCTTTTTAAATACGTTCAGCCAGGAAGAAATCGACGCGATGGCACGCACCTACACAGAAGGCTTCCGCAAGTGCTTTCTCGTGGCGCGAAAAGATCTGTCGAAAAAGAAGACAGTCAGCATCCGCTTCCACATCGGTTTTGAGCGCATGATCCGTGCGGCAATATTACAGTTCCGCGAGATGGGACTCGAGCCGGTGATTTCCCGCGGCGCGCGGAGAACGTGGGTTGCCGGTGCGTCTGCGAATAAGCAGTATGACTACGATCACCGGAACGATGAGGCGCTGTATCTCAACGAGGATCTCGTGAAGAGACGGCTCCGCGCGATGCAGGTGAAATACGACGAGTACAAAGAACTGGCGGACGGCTATGCCGGCCCTGCCGTGGTGGAAACCTTCGGCGAAGTTCCGTTTGAGCCAGTAAATAAAAAACAGGCACTGCACTTAAACGAGCGCCAGCAAAAGCTCCGTGTCGGTTTCCAGAACGAGGCGGGCCAGATTGTAAACCGCTATATCAAGGATGACGAGTACGGCTACACGATCATCGCCTACCCGATGCCGGAGATCGATCCGCGCTACGAAAAAATTTTCCGTGAGATCGTAAAGATCAACACGCTCGATTACGAAAAATACCAGCGCATCCAGCAGTACCTGATCGATGCGCTCGACGAGGGTGTTTCCGTGCATGTGCTTGGAAAAGGAGAGAACAGAACGGATCTGCGCGTGATGCTGCATCATCTGAACGATCCTGCGAAAGAGACGAATTTTGAGAACTGTGTTGCCGACTGCAATATTCCGGTCGGAGAGGTCTTTACTTCCCCGAGTCTTACCGGCACGACAGGCGTGCTCCATGTGACGGGGGTCTACCTGAACGAGCTGTATTACCGCGATCTCTGCCTGACGCTGACCGACGGCATGATCACCGCGTATGACTGCGCAAACTTCGAAAAAGAAGAGGACAATCGTACTTATATAGAAGAAAACCTGCTGTATCACCACAGGACGCTGCCGATCGGTGAGTTTGCCATCGGAACGAACACGATGGCGTACGTGATGGCAGAGCAGTACGGCATCGCCGGAAAACTGCCGATCCTGATCGCAGAGAAGATGGGCCCGCATTTTGCGATGGGCGACACCTGCTACGCCTGGGCGGAGGACAGCCCGATGTACAACCCGGACGGAAAAGAAGTAATCGCGCGCGAGAACGAGGTTTCGGCAAAACGGAAAGAAGATCCGTCGAAAGCATACTTCGGATGCCACACGGACATCACGATTCCGTACCGCGAACTGCAGTCGGTTGCGGTCGAAAAAGCAGACGAAACGACGATCCCTCTCATTGAGGACGGACGCTTCGTCCTGCCGGGAACGGAAGAATTAAATGAACCTTTTGGCTGATTATGGGTTGACATTTCTGCGCCTGCTTAGTATATTATAAGCAGAACTGAATGATTAAAACATAAATATAAGCATAACTAATGAATAACGCTTAGAACAGTTAATCAGAAAAGGAGAACAACATGGCTAAAGTAGGAATTGTGATGGGCAGCGACTCTGATATGCCGGTAATGAGCAAAGCAGCCGACATGCTGGAAAAATTTGGAATTGAGTACGAGATGAAAATCATCTCCGCACACCGCGAGCCGGATGTATTTTTCGAATATGCAAAAACCGCAGAGGAGAAAGGCTTCAAGGTTATCATTGCAGGCGCAGGTATGGCAGCTCATCTGCCGGGTATGTGCGCAGCTATTTTCCCAATGCCGGTCATCGGAATTCCGATGCATACCACATCGCTTGGAGGTCGTGATTCCCTGTACTCCATCGTACAGATGCCGAGCGGCATTCCGGTAGCAACCGTTGCCATCAATGGCGGTGCCAATGCCGGAATCCTGGCAGCAAAGATTCTTGCAACTTCCGATCCGGAACTGCTTGCAAAACTGAAAGCATATACACAGGAAATGAAAGAGCAGGTTGAGGCAAAAGACGCAAAACTGCAGGAAACAGGATACCGTAACTACAGTAAATAAAAACAAAGGACAAGGGAGGTTCACCATGGATTACAAGAACGCAGGAGTAGATATTGAAGCTGGATACAAATCAGTAGAATTAATGAAAGGGCACGTAAAGAAAACCATGCGCCCGGAGGTGCTGGGCGGCCTTGGCGGTTTTTCCGGCGCTTTTTCCCTGGCAAAAATCAAAGAAATGGAAGAGCCGGTGCTGCTTTCCGGTACAGACGGATGCGGAACCAAGGTGAAGCTCGCCATGATTCTTGATAAACACGACACCATCGGCATTGATGCCGTTGCCATGTGTGTGAACGATATTGCATGTGCCGGCGGAGAACCGCTGTTCTTCCTCGACTACATCGCATGCGGAAAGAACTATCCGGAGAAGATCGCTTCGATCGTAAAAGGCGTTGCAGAAGGCTGTCTGCAGTCCGATGCGGCACTGATCGGCGGTGAGACCGCAGAGCATCCGGGCCTGATGCCGGAGGATGAGTACGATCTGGCAGGTTTTGCTGTCGGCGTATGTGACAAGAAAGACATGATTACCGGTGAAAATCTGGCAGCCGGAGACGTACTGATCGGCATGGCTTCCACCGGCGTTCACAGCAACGGATTTTCTCTTGTCCGCAAAGTTTTCGATATGACAAAAGATTCTTTAAATACATACTATGATGAGCTCGGCGCAACCCTCGGCGAGACCCTGCTTGCACCGACCCGTATCTACGTAAAAGCACTCCGCGCCATCAAAGATGCCGGTGTAACCGTAAAAGCATGCAGCCACATCACCGGAGGCGGCTTCTACGAGAATATTCCGCGTATGCTCAAAGACAACACCGTAGCCGTTGTACAGAAAGACAGCTACACCGTACCGCCGATCTTTGATCTGATGGCAAAGAAAGGCAATATCGACGAGCAGATGATGTACAACACCTTCAACATGGGTATCGGTATGGTACTGGCTGTTGATCCGGAAGATGTAGACGCAGCGATGAAAGCCATCCGTTCCACAGGAGATACGCCATATGTGATCGGCCACATTGAAAACGGAGAAAAAGGAGTACAGTTATGCTAAGATTAGCAGTTCTCGTCTCCGGCGGCGGCACGAACCTGCAGGCGATTCTGGATGCGATTGACGAGGGAACCATCACAAACGCGGAGGTTTCCGTTGTCATCAGCAACAATGCAGGAGCGTATGCGCTGGAGCGTGCGAAAAAGAAGGAGATTGATGCGGTATGCCTTTCCCCGAAGACCTTTGCATCGAGAGAAGCATTCAACGAGGCACTGCTGGCGAAACTGCAGTCGTACAACGTCGATCTCGTTGTGCTCGCAGGATGCCTGGTTGTGATCCCGCAGAGCATTGTGGATGCTTATCCGAATAAGATCATCAACATTCATCCGTCCCTCATTCCGTCGTTCTGCGGAACGGGCTATTACGGACTGAAAGTGCACGAGGGCGTATTATCCCGCGGCGTCAAAGTGACGGGAGCGACGGTTCATTTTGTGGACGGCGGAACAGACACCGGCCCGATTATTCTGCAGAAGGCAGTCGAAGTGCACGAGGGCGATACACCGAAGGCACTGCAGCAGCGCGTCATGGAAGAGGCCGAGTGGGTCATCATGCCGCGTGCGATTGATCTGATTGCAAATGGAAAGGTAACGGTAGAAGACGGACACGTAAAGATAAAGGAGTAAGAGCGATGAAAGTACTGATTGTAGGAAGCGGCGGAAGAGAGCATGCGATTGCCTGGAAGGTGGCACAGAGCCCGAAGGTAGACAAGATTTACTGCGCTCCTGGAAACGCAGGAATTGCGGAGTACGCAGAGTGTGTCGATATTGCAGCGATGGAGTTTGACAAGCTCGTTGCTTTTGCGAAAGAAAAAGAGATTGACCTGACCGTCATCGGCATGGATGATCCGCTGGTCGGCGGTGTTGTCGATGCGTTTGAGGCAGAGGGACTGCGCGTATTCGGACCAAGAAAGAATGCGGCAATACTGGAAGGATCGAAAGCGTTCTCCAAAGACCTGATGAAAAAATACCATATCCCGACGGCGGCATACGAGACATTCTCCGATCCGGAGGCGGCAGAGAAGTATCTGGAAACCGCAAAATTCCCGATCGTACTGAAAGCCGACGGTCTGGCGCTTGGAAAAGGCGTTCTGATCTGCAACACCTTAGAGGAAGCAAAAGAGGGCGTCAAGACGATCATGCTCGACAAGAAATTCGGCAGTGCCGGAAACGAGATGGTCATCGAGGAGTTTATGACGGGGCGTGAGGTTTCCGTTCTCTCCTTTGTGGATGGAAAGACGATCAAGACGATGAGTTCCGCACAGGATCACAAGAGAGCAGGAGACGGCGACACCGGCCTGAACACCGGCGGTATGGGCAACTTCTCCCCGAGTCCGTTTTATACCGAAGAAGTGGATAAGTTCTGTAAGAAATATATCTATCAGCCGACCGTAGATGCGATGGCAGCCGAGGGAAGACCGTTTAAGGGAGTTATCTTCTTCGGACTGATGCTGACACCGGACGGACCGAAGGTGCTCGAGTACAATGCCCGCTTCGGCGATCCGGAGGCACAGGTTGTGCTTCCTCGTATGAAGACAGACATCATTGATGTATTTGAAGCCTGCATCGACGGAACTCTCGACCAGATTGACCTGCAGTTTGCAGATAATGCGTGTGTCTGCATCGTACTGGCTTCGAACGGTTATCCGGTTTCCTACGAAAAAGGATTCCCGATCCGCGGACTCGAGACGTTCAAAGAGCATGAGGGCTACTACTGCTTCCACGCCGGAACGAAGTTCAAGGACGGCGAGATCGTGACGAACGGAGGCCGTGTACTCGGCGTGACAGCACTTGGCGATACCCTGAAAGAGGCACGTGCGAATGCATATAAGGCTGTTGAATGGGTTGACTTTGACAATAAATATTACCGCCATGATATTGGAAAAGCGATTGACGAAGCGTAACGTGAATGTGAATTTTAATTTTGAGTAAAATGGAGCCGCCAGAATCCCGGTGAAAGGGAAATCTGGCGGCTTTGTCTTTTTATTCAGAAAAGGGAATAAAGCGCCGCCGTTCCGGATACAATAGTAAGGAGATCCTTTGCTTTTTAGCAGAATCAGAACAGGAAAGGCGGTCGGAAAAGATGGGAATCGTTTGTCTGGCGGGGATTTTTGCCGTATTTCTTCTGCTTGCATGGACGCTCTGCCGGGCGGCAGGATGGGAGAAAGAACGGGAAGATCTGGAACAGGAGCAGTACCTGAAAGAGTGGCGGGAGAAAAAGTTGAAAAAATCGAAAAAATTTGAAAATTAGTGTTGACATTTGGCGGGTGGAATGCTATACTAACGAAGTCGGTTGGTGATACAGATAAAAAGCCGACAGACAAAACACTGATGTGGGGTCTTAGCTCAGCTGGGAGAGCATCTGCCTTACAAGCAGAGGGTCATAGGTTCGAGCCCTATAGGCCCCATATTTTATGAAAAACGGTGTTGAAAATGAATATGGCGAGATAGCTCAGTTGGCTAGAGCACGCGGTTCATACCCGCGGTGTCGAGGGTTCGAATCCCCCTCTCGCTACTTATGGAACCCTTGAGAAATCAAGGGTTCTTTTGGCTTTATGGACAGTATGATGATATGGCTGTCATGTCAAAATCGTGTCTTGAAATCCACAGGGATTTGTGAGAAAATAAGACTACCTAAGAGCTTGTTTTGGGCTCTGAAAGTAAATAAAACAGTAATGGATAGAAGAAAGATAAGGAAAAAACAATGATAGAGTTTAATAAACCACCTTTTATTGGAACAGAACTGGAATACATCCGCCAGGCGGCAGAGGAAAACAACAAGCTGTGCGGCGACGGTCCTTTTACGAAGAAATGTTCTGCCTGGATGCAGGACAATTTCAACGTAAAACATGCGATGCTTACGACATCCTGCACCCATGCACTGGAAATGGCAGCTTACCTGTCTGAGATTCGGCCGGGCGACGAAGTGATCATGCCGTCCTACACGTTTGTTTCCACTGCAGATGCCTTTGTTCTGCGCGGAGCAAAAATCGTCTACGTGGATATCCGTCCGGATACGATGAACATCGACGAGACCAAGATTGAGGATGCCATCACCGAAAAAACAAAAGCGATTGTTCCGGTTCACTATGCGGGCGTTGCCTGTGAAATGGATACCATCATGGATATTGCAAAACGCCATAACCTGAAGGTTGTAGAGGATGCGGCACAGGGTGTGAGCGCGTACTACAAGGGAAAAGCCCTTGGAACGATCGGCGATTTTGGCTGCTACAGCTTCCATGAGACGAAAAACTATACGATGGGAGAGGGCGGCGCGCTGCTGTTCCAGGATGAGAATTATCTGGAAAAAGCAGAGATCCTTCGTGAAAAGGGAACGAACCGCAGCAAGTTTTTCCGCGGACAGATCGACAAATATACCTGGATCGACTACGGCTCCTCCTATCTGCCGAGTGATATGAATGCGGCTTACCTGCTTGCAGAACTCGAGGAACATGAGAAAATCGACAGAAAGCGGATGGCCATCTACAACTATTACCATGAGCAGCTCCGTCCGCTGGCTGAGGCCGGAAAGATCGAGCAGCCGGTTGTGCCGGAAGGCTGTGTACATAATGCACATATGTACTTCATCAAGGCAAGAAATCTGGAAGTGCGTACAAAACTGATCAAGTATATGAAAGAGCGCGGTGTGATGTGTGTCTTCCATTACGTTCCGCTCCATACCTCCCCGGCCGGACAGAAGTTCGGTGTTTTCCACGGAGAGGACAAATACACAACAAAAGAGAGCGAGCGCCTGATGCGTCTGCCGATGTTCTACAGCCTGTCTGAACAGGATATGGCATATGTCGTAGAGTGCCTCATGGACTTTAAAGAGTGGTAACATTTCATGTATGAGAAGTTTTTAAACTACTTTACGGACTATATTTTCGTGAAGGATGAGCCGCAGAAAGCCGATGTGATTTTTGTGCCGGGAAACGGATATCCGCAGATGGCGGTGCACGCGGCAGAACTCTGGAAAGAAGGATTTGCGCCGTATGTGCTTCCGTCGGGAAGATACAGTACTGTGCTCGGGCATTTCGCCGGTGTACAGGATCTTGCGGAGCAGTACGGCGGGAACTATGAAACCGAGTGGGAGTTTCTGCGGACGGTACTGCAGAAAAACGGCGTGCCGGAGAAAGCGATTCTGCGCGAAGACCAGGCGACGTATACGTATGAAAATGCACTGCGGTCACGGGAAGTGACAGATGCGGCGGGCATCGAGGTAAAAAAAGCGATCCTCTGCTGCCGGAATCTCCATGCGAGACGGTGTATTCTGTATTACCAGCTTGTCTACCCGGAGACAGAGTTTTTTGTCTGTCCTTCGGATATTGAGTTCACCAGAGAAAACTGGCATACAAAGGGTGAATGGATCGACCAGGTGTTAGGAGAAATGGAGCGCTGCGGCGGTCAGTTCCACAAGATTCTGCGGGAACTGCCGGCGGATTCTGAATTTTAACACCAGTAGACAAGAAGTCCCCCGCTTCTAAAGCGGTGGGATGAATTGTTAAAAGAAACATAACAGCAGTGGTAGGCGGAGAGAAATCGGTATCCTCCACTGACATGAGGAAAGTCACAGTCGAACTATTCTCGACATGTCAGACTCCGTGAAAATACCGACTGTAAGTTGAAACGAAAAGATTTATAAAAAAGAGCGGAAATTGTGGTAAAATTGCGGCTCGTATGGTATACTATCGTTAAGTTAAGTTTCTAATCTAAAGCAAAGGTTGGTGGACAGTATGAATAAGATTGATGAAGTATTAGAGCTTTTAAAACAGAGAGAACGTGAGAGCGAAAAACCGAAAAACGTGATTTTATGGGTCCTTGCCATTGTCGGAGCGGTAGCGGCAGTTGCAGGAATCGCATACGCAGTATACCGGTTTGTAACTCCGGATTATCTGGAAGACTTCGAAGATGATTTCGATGACGATTTCGACGATTACTTCGAGGATGAAGACGAAGATAAGTAGGATGGAAAAAAGAAACTCCGGTGCCGGAACGTGGTACCGGAGTTTTTCTGTCCGGAAATCAGTTTGACATAGAAGGAGAAGAGAATGAAAAAAGGAGAAATTTACGAGGGAGTCGTGGAAAGAATCGATTTCCCGAATAAAGGACGTGTACATGTGGAGGGCGAGACGGTTACCGTGAAAAATGCAATTCCGGGACAGAAGATCCGCTTTCAGATCAACAAAAAAAGAAAGAACCGCATGGAGGGCCGCCTGCTCGAAGTAACAGAAAAATCCCCGATGGAAAAGCGCGATCCGGTCTGCAGTATTTTCCCGTCCTGCGGCGGATGCATGTACCAGACGATGAGTTATGAGGATCAGCTTGCAATGAAGGCCGGTCAGGTGAAAAAACTGCTCGACGATGCCCTCGTGGAGGCCGGCCAGGTCAATGAGGCGGGGGAGGCCGATTATCCGTTCCTTGGAATCAAGGGAAGTCCGAAGGAGTTTGCATACCGGAATAAAATGGAGTTTTCCTTCGGCGATGAATACAAGGGCGGCCCGTTGTCTCTCGGACTTCATAAAAAGGGAAGCACCTACGATGTCCTGACCGCGTGCGACTGCAAAATCGTGCATGAGGATTTCACAAAGATTCTGACCTGTGTGCTGGCGTACTTTAAAGAGCGGAACGCAAGTTACTACCACAAGATAAGCCACGAGGGTTACCTGCGCCACCTGCTGGTGCGAAGAGCCGAGAATACCGGAGAAATCCTGGTAAATCTCGTCACCACAAGCCAGGAAGAGTGGGATCTGATGCCGCTCGTGCAGGAAGTGCTTGGTCTGCCGCTGGAAGGAAAGGTTGTCGGATTCCTCCATATCATAAATGATTCCCTGGCAGATGTTGTAAAGAGCGATGAGACAAAAGTACTCTACGGACAGGACTACTTCTATGAAGAACTCCTCGGACTGAAATTCAAGATCACCCCGTTCTCCTTCTTCCAGACCAATTCCCTTGGCGCGGAAGTTCTCTACAGCACCGCCCGCGAGTTCGTCGGCGAGACGAAAGACCGCACGATCTTCGACCTCTACAGCGGAACCGGAACCATCGCCCAGATCCTTGCACCGGTCGCAAAAGAAGTGATCGGTGTGGAAATCGTGGAAGAAGCTGTTACAGCTGCAAAAGAGAACGCAGAGGCAAACGGCCTTACCAACTGCAGTTTCCTCGCCGGAGACGTGCTGAAGGTGATCGATGAAATCGAAGAAAAACCGGACTTCATCGTTCTTGATCCACCGCGCGAAGGAATCCATCCGAAGGCTCTGCCGAAGATAGTTGATTTATATAGGTGTGAAAAAATGCTTTACATCTCCTGCAAGCCGACTTCTCTTGCGCGGGATCTGGTAGAGTTTGCAAAATATGGATACCGTGTAGAAAAAGTCTGCTGTGTTGATATGTTTCCGGGAACGGTGCACTGCGAGACGGTTGTTTTGCTTTCCAAGGGTGAGGTCGACTCGAAAAAGATTCGGGTTGAGTTCTCTTTAGAAGATATGGATATGTCCGAATTTCAAGATGGGGCAACCTACACGCAGATCAAGGACTATGTACTGGAACATAGCGGATTAAAGGTATCAAACCTGTATATCTCACAGATTAAGCGGAAATGTGGGATTGAGGTTGGTAAGAACTACAATCTGCCGAAGTCCGAAGATTCCAGACAGCCTCTGTGTCCACCGGAAAAAGAGAAAGCAATCCGAGAAGCATTCAAATATTTTGGGATGATATAACATCCCGTAAAATGGAGGTTTCTTATGGATAGATTGATTTCTTGTAAGTTTAACATGGATACCGCTTGTGTGGAACTGAAATTCTTTGATGGTAGTATGATTGCGATTGATACGATTGCGGTTGAGAACGAGGTTGCCGACAATATGTATCAGAGGTCGGAACTGGATTATCTGATTTACAATGACCCGATTGGATATGCTGATTTGATATTGAACGGAGATTCCAAAACCTATTTGAAAAACTGTTACAGAGTATAAATCTGTGGATACGGCGATTGGAGCGATTTGCCTGGCTCACTAAACCTCTAAGCCCATAGTTATTGGCTAAGGCAGATATTCAACTTTAATTTTAGAAAACATAAATAAAGGCTATCCAATCTTTTTGACTGGGTAGCCTTTGAAAGTTTTGCTCTTTCTACTTTTTAAGAATCAATTTATGAATGACCATGCCGATTATCAAACCAAAGGATGATACTGCCAAATACCAAAGCGAATGTATCAATGCTGTCTCGTTATAGTATATAAACACAGATGGCACAAATGTAATTGCTATGATTATTGGATACAAGTACTTTACTTTCAGATTTGAAATGCTGCCAATTAGAATTGAAAGCAATAATGTTGCTAAAATAAGCAAAACTATCATTCCCATAACGTCTGTTGGTCCTGCAAATAATGGAAATACATAAAACATAAATAATTGAATTAAGAGTATTAGTATCTCCTTCAAGTATTTCTTCATAATCAAAACACCTCCGTTCATATAAACTCTTTTTTATTTCATTTTGCAAAGATTATCTTGATTTGCAGTTTGTCATTGTTGTAGATTGCTCCAATACTTCCGCCCATACGCTCAATCAGCAGCTTGGCGATGGACAATCCCAAACCGGTTGAATTGCGACTGGCTTCTACTGTATAGAAACGGTCAAACAATCTGCCGACCGTCACATAATTCAGATTGTGCGCCGTGTTGCTGAATGTAACACAGCCGTTCTTATCCATGACTACGGACAGATCGCCGTCAGAGTATTTCAGCGCATTGCTGATAATGTTGGAAAAGATACGGTTGACCGCACCTGCATCCAGTTCACGGAAAACCGGTTCCTCCGGCAATTCGATTTCCGGTTGGATGCCTTTTTCCTGCATGACCGCATAGAAAGACAGCAGACTTTCCTCCAATGCCCGGACAACATCCATACGTTCTGGTTTCAGTTCCTGAAAAGAAGTAACCACACTATATCTGAATAGTTCTTCGGTTAGATTTTTTAAAACATCTGTTCTGTTTTGGATTTGAGAAAGATAGCAGTGTACCGTTTCGCTTTTTTCCTCTCGTTCCAATAGGTCAAGATAACCGTTTATCGCCGTAAGCGGAGTTCTCAGGTCATGGGAAATATTGGTGATAGCTTCTTTCAGTTCCAGATCGCCCTGTTGGTAACGATGGCGTTCCTTGCGGAGCAATCGAAGCTGGATATTAATCTCCGAAGCCAGTTTTCTCAGATGAGGGTCGCTGGAAGAAATATCAATCAGAGTGTTTGTGTCGGAGGAAAGACGTTCCTGGAATTCTGTATGAATTTCATCAATACTTTTTTCTATAAAAATAATCTTTGTGATTAGAAAAAATACAACAATTAGCAAAATACAACACAAAATCCAAGGGAACATCTTTCTACCTCCTTACTTTAGGTTCTTTTTCTTAAAGGAACGACTTCCTATAAGAGATGTTGAAAAAATTACAAACGCAGAGCACAATGGAAGAAAAATCAGGTGTTCCACCCCTTCTTCGCAAAGAATTACACCTTGTCCTCCAGGTGTCAGACAGATAAGAAATTCCAGCAGGATACGAAATGTTCCACCGATGAATTTGATATTTTGGGGATGCCATCGCACAGTTGGGTCTGTATCACTCCACATCCATCCATCCAATAACTCTGGTTCTGCAAAACGATCATAAAGGAGCATCCCGATTATGACCATTGCAGCTACAGCTCCCAGACAAAGAAGTGTCGCTGAGTTTTTGTTCTCCGCCAGACTTGCCAACAGACAACATACGCTGGAGAGTGCAACGACCATCAAAAGGCTTGAAAAAATATAAAATGCCATCTCTCCCAAAGAGAGGTTCAGGCTTGCCGTACCCAGTAGCGGAATATCCAGCATCCCATTAACTATCAACCAGATTAGTGCAGTACTCAGTCCAGCACATATGGTCAGGAGAAGATTGGAAAAATAAACTTCTTCACGAGTGTGTCCGCAGATTAGTTTATTGCGCAGAGTTCCATATTCATAGTCTGTTCCCCACAAATATGCGGCAAATACGGCGATAAATGGTCCCATCAGGGGTGAATATCCAAAAAAACGGGCGACCAGCTTATAGATGTATGCATTAGTCAAATTCGTCTGGAAGTAACCGTTGAGGATGATGAATGCGGAAAGCAATACAGCAATCACTAATTCTATTCGAATCATTTTTTTATTCTCTGTACGGTAAAAGGCTGCTCGAAAAAGTTTACGCATTATTATCACCTCCAACCAGAGAGATGTAATAACTCTCCAAACTTTCATCTTTTTCCTGCATAGACAGCACTTCGCAGTTTTCCTTTGCCAGTACAACGGTCAGCTGTGTCACATTGATCTTTGCGAACACATCGGCTGTTGTTGCGGAGATAATTTTATATTCCAGATTCATGGAATCCAGCACACGAGCCAGAGTAGAAGTATCGGTCACTTCCATGCGGACACACTTGCGGCAAACTGTGTCCAGTTCTTCTGCACTCAGTTCCTTCACCATGCGACCATTATCAATGATACCGTAATGAGTAGCCAGACGGGAAAGTTCATCCAGAATGTGACTGGAAATAAGAACTGTAATCTGTTTTTCTCGGTTCAACTTCAAAATCAGTTCTCGCATTTCCACAATACCCTGAGGGTCGAGACCATTTACAGGCTCATCAAGAACAAGAAAGTCGGGATCACCGGCTAATGCGATAGCGATGCCCAGACGCTGCTTCATACCGAGGGAGAAGTTCTTCGCTTTTTTCTCTCCCGTGTTGTCGAGACCTACCAGCTTCAACAATTCCTGAATACAATCAAATGATGGCAGACCAAGAATGAGATACTGGTGCTTCAGATTTTCCTCCGCAGTCATATCCATGTAGATGGACGGTGTTTCCACCACAGCACCCATGCGACGGCGGGATTTGATAATATCCTTGCTGTCATTGCGGATGCCGTACAGAGAAAAGCTACCGGAAGTCGGTTCCTGCAATCCGCAGATCAAGCGGATCAGGGTTGTCTTACCAGCGCCGTTCTTTCCCACAAAGCCATAGATGGAACCTTTGGGAACATTCATAGTAAGACCATTCAATGCCTGAAAGTTTTTATACTTTTTTGTCAGGCTGTTTGTTTGCAAAATATAGTTCATATTGTATTACCTCCTTTGCTGACCTAAGTTTACAAAACAAAAGTCAAGAAAGTGGTCAAGAAAAACGTCAAGATTTGGTCAAGATTTTTTGTTCTGCCAATTTGAAACCAATTCCCCAAACTGTTTCGATATAGTCTACACCGCTGACATCCTGCATCTTTTTACGAAGATTGCTGATGTGCTGCTTCAAAGAACGCTCGGTGCAGTCGGGTGTGTCCAGACTGATTCTGTCAAGCAGGACACTCTTTGAAATTACCTGTTTGGGATTTTCCATCAGCAGTTTTAAGATGGCATACTCCGTTCGGGTCAGCTTCACAGGCTGCTCCTGTACTGTCAGAGAAAGGGAAACCATATCCAAAACCAAATCGCCAACGGAAAGAGATTTGGTTTCGCCATGTTGTTCTGCCTTGCGGAGCTGAACAGTGATACGGGCAAGAAGCTCCTTTGTATCAAAAGGCTTGGTCATGTAATCTGCCGCACCGCCCAGCAGAAGATTTACCTTGTCTTGCACATCTACTTTTGCGCTGAGAACGATAACAGGAATGTTCTCAATGTGGGGCAGAACTTCCTCGCCAGACAATCCCGGCAACATCAGATCCAGCAGCACCAAATCGGGCTTGTTTTGTGAAAGAAGATATAACGCTTCTGTGCCGGAGTATGCACGAAGAACAGAATAGCCCTCTTGCACCAGCACTTCTCTCAGCATATCTCCAATATGAATATCATCATCTATGATTGCGATTGTTTTCATTCTCGTTCCTCGTCAATTTCCTTTTATAGTTCAAACGCTACTATCGTTTCCTTTGGCAACTTCTCGTTTTCGCAGTTTAGAAGGTAGGCTATTGCCTTGTTCGCAAAGCGGTTTGTTTTCATTGTATCCCAATCGGCAAGTCGGACTATTTCTGATGTGCCGTTCTCAAAATCAAATGAAATCTGGCCCCATTCGCCGTCGCAGTCTGCTTGGTATTCGTAGATTGCGGTGGCGATTTTCTTTTTTCGTTTGGTCTTGGATTTCTGTTTCAAGCGGACAGCATGGATTGCGCCCTCGGCAACCAACAATTCTGTCAGTTTGTCCACTGCTCTGCGGTAGGCTCGCTCCGCACCGCTGGCAGTGCTGCCCTCAAACATTACAGCCAGTTCCTCAAAGGTGGGACGGCCTTTCCATGAGCCGACATGCCCGCAGGTCATGCAGATTGCCAGCCGCTTTTCAAGCAAGGTCTGTTCCCGGTAGTTCAGCTTATCAAAAGCTCGCTGCACCTTTTCTGCCTGTATGCCGTTCCAGAGGATATCGGTATAGTTCCAGCTATCGTCAAGGGCTACATCCTCGCCTGTTTCTTCGCCGTCCTCGTCTGTGACATAGAAAGGCTGCTGATTGCGGATTCCACGGACAACTTTCAGATATTCTTCCGCAAGGGCAAGATCGCAGTTGTATTTCTTGGAAAATTCGTTGACCGCATCCTTGGTATTGTGGTACAGCCAAGCCATTGACCGCACCATTTTGTAATTGGTCAGAGAGGACACCGACCATTTTTCTTCGCCCATGCGAAAACGGAGCATAGCATCCCGGATGAACGGGAAAATGTATGTAGCATACTCTGCACCCTTGGCAAGGTCATAGTCCATCAGCTTTTGGAGCATTTGCTCCCGGCAGGAGAGCTTTATATCTATAAATCGGTCTGTGTCATACAGATCGCCGCCATCCACACCGAGAAAGTCTTTGATGCGCTTGTTAAGCTGCGGCTCGTAGTGGTGTAGGAAGAATGAGAAATATATCAAATTCTTTTCCTGCAAGGCAGACAGGATATATTCGTTCAGATTGCCCACCGCTGGAGGCTCCGGTTCCAGTTGAAAGATGCGCTCTGCCGCATAAGGAATGATGCCGTCACCGTGCGGATTGACAGCGTGTTTTGGTATGTATCCGGTCATGTCCCATGAAAAATCACTCAGCATAGCGCACCTCCCTTCTCATTTCTATAAGAATCCCTTAAGACATTCTTTCATAAAAAGAATGAAGTATTTCTGCCAATTCCTGCGGTGATTCAATATTAACTTCATGTCCGGCACCAATAATCGTTTTTAATTCCACGTTCTTAAGCAATTCTGCCAATTCAATAGAAGCATTTTTATTCGCAGTATCTTTCTCGCCATATAACAATAGTGTAGGGCATGATATTTTGTGCAGAGAGTTGTTAAAGTCCAACTCCATCATGGTTTCGCATAGAAGTAAGAAATCAGCTTTTCTAAATCCCATTTGTTGAAACATGGATTTAGGCATAAATCTAAAGAGAAGATTTTGAAATTTCAGAAGCTTCTTGGGCATTTTATATTGTGTGGCGATAAGCACCAAGGAGCGAACTTTTTTCGGATATTGTATAGCATAGTTCAGAGCTAATACGCCCCCAAGCGATAAACCGCACAAATCAATAGGCTCATCATATTGATTGCAGTAATCTGAAAATGCAGCATATAGATTATCATAGGTCACTTCTTTGCTATGAACTAAATCAGGAAGATTCGGACACAAGCTGTAATCAGTAGTTTGCAAAATATCTATTGTTTTTGTCCAACTGTCAGATGTTTGTCCTAATCCATGCACATATATTTGTTTCATATTGTTCCCCCACTAAATATGTATCTTAGCTTCTGCAAGCAAAGCAGCCTGTTCCATTTCTTTTTCATAAGCTCCTTTGGCATAAGCAACATCACTTTTTGCCCGGAGTTCTTTATCTTTTGCCAGTTTCTTCATGACCTCCGCAAGGTCAGCGTCCAGAGTACCACGCTTTACATAGCGATTTATGGTGTTCAGCCTCTTTTCATATATCTGGATAATCGGATGATCGTCTGCAAGCTCTCGCTGTTCTCTGCCTTTTAGATTGCCGATCTGCCGGCAAGTGCGGTGCAGCTTGTCCCCCGGTGCATAGCCGCCGCAGTATTTGGTGTGCCTTGCGTTGGTGGTGAGGAACCACTTGCCGCAGATTTTGCATTTTTTCGGGGCATGACCAACACATAAGCCCTCAAAAAGATCAGACCGGAACATCCCTACAAAGGATACATAGTGCATCCGCTTGACCAGCTTCGCAACTTTTTCGCCGGGACGGATGACGGATACATACTGAACGGAATTGTTCAGGGTAGACATCCAGGCATTGCCTTCCGTGATGGAAAACTCCGGCGGGAAATAGCTGCCGAACATTTTTGCAAAACCCTCTGCGGTGCGGTCTGCTTCGTTGCCGTCTGTTTTTTCTGCAAAATCAAGCATGGACGTTTGGTATTCCCCAAGGGAGTATGCCAGATGCCCGAAAACTGCGGTATAGCGTTGGAGCATCATCGCATCGGTAAAGTTCTGGATTTCTTCAAATTGCAAAGAATTGGTTGCGGCTTTTATGGCAAACTCCACATATTTCAGCGCATTGTCCACAGTAAAGACTTTTTCAATCCGTTCTCTGTGCTTTGAGATATTCATATAGGAGAACGGCGGTGTTTGACTGAGAATATCGAGCATCGTCAGAGCAGCTTCCTTTGCAATAGGACAGAGTGCAGAAGCATCCTGTCCGGCGTTTAATATTCCAAGCAGCAGATTGATTTTCTCGCATTGCTCGTTTATTTTTGCAATGGTATTCACAGGAATATTCAGTGCATCACAGGCAAGCGTACCGACAGGAAATGTTTTGCTCTCATATATGACCGTATCCTGCCAGAAATCCAATGTCATCAATTCTTGATTCATGCTTGCCCTCCTGTCCTGTTTTTTCATTTTTCTAATTATATCATGTAAATGTGAAGAAATCTACGTCCTCAGATAAGTTGTCCTGTTTTTTGAAACAGGATTGTCCTGTCATTAGCCTGTTTTTTGAAAAATCCGTCATAACCATAATAGAAGGAGCGAAGCACCTGCCAATCACGACGGGTGCTTCGTGCTTTCCAGAATATTATGAACGGAGGGTTTTCTATGACAATCTATGAAACCATCAAGGCGGCAATCAGCGTCAAGCAAGCCGCCGAACACTACGGGCTGAAAGTGAGCCACAACGGCATGGCTTGCTGCCCGTTCCACAACGACAGGCATCCGAGCTTGAAGCTGAATGAGGACTATTTTTTCTGCTTCGGCTGCGGAGCCAAAGGGGATGTGATCGACCTTGTGGCAAGGCTGTTCAATCTGAGCAGTTATGAAGCAGCGCAAAAGCTGGCTTTGGACTTCGGGCTTGACCCGAAACCGCCCACTGCCGCAGCTATGGTCAAGCCGAAGCGTCCCTATATCCGTCAGTTCCGGGAGGATGAAATGCTGTGCTTCCGGGTGCTGACGGATTATTTGCATCTGTTGGAAGATTGGAAAGTGCGCTATGCTCCCAAGACACCGGAAGATGCTCTGGATGACCGTTTTGTGGAAGCCTGCCAGATGCACTGCCATATCGAATATATGGCAGATGTGCTGACGGTGGGTGATCTGGAAGAACGGGTGGCATTGGTGGACAAGCTGATGCAGGACGGCAAAATTGCTTTTCTGCAAGAGTATACCGCACGAAAGAAAAAGGAGGTGGCGCATCATGGCGAAGAACCGGAAAACGCCTGATATGAACTTGCCCATGTGGTTTGACGGGCAGAACATCAACGAAGCTCTGTTTTGTGAAGAATTTCTGCAAGAGCGCAGGATCATCTTCGCAAACGGAGCTTTTTTCACGCCCGATGGTCGAGTGACGGACGATCTTCCTCTGCGTGGGGAGATTTACGACAAGCTGAAATTCTGTGCCGTAAACAATATCCCCCGGAAGATCACCAACATTCTGGAAGTGCTGAAACTGGAAGCGCAAGTGCCGGACTTTCCACCGGAGCAGGATCGGATTCATTTGTCCAACGGTACGCTGCTATTGAACGGCACATTTACCGAGGGCAGACCGGCTATCGTGCGGAGCCGTTTGCCGGTTGCTTACAATCCCGATGCTACTGCGCCGGTGATCTGGCTGAACTTTCTGGATGGGTTGCTTTACGCCGAGGACATTCCAACTTTGCAGGAGTTTATCGGCTATTGCCTGATTCCCTCCAACAAGGGGCAGCGCATGATGGTGATTAAAGGCAACGGCGGCGAGGGTAAATCTCAAATCGGTGCGGTACTGTCTACCATCTTCGGCACGAATATGAAAGACGGCAGCATCGGCAAGATTTCTGAAAACCGCTTCGCCCGTGCCGATTTGGAACACATTCTCCTGTGCGTGGATGATGATATGCGGATGGAAGCTCTGCGCCAGACCAACTATGTAAAATCCATTGTCACCGCACAGGGCAAGATGGATTTGGAACGCAAAGGCAAGCAGAGTTATCAGGGTTGGATGTTCGCCCGATTGCTGGCATTCAGCAACGGTGATCTGCAAGCCTTGTATGACCGCAGTGACGGATTTTATCGCAGACAGCTTGTGCTGACCACCAAGGAAAAGCCAGTGGACAGAGCTGACGATCCCGACCTTGCGGAGAAGATGAAAGCTGAAGCCGAGGGTATCTTCCTGTGGGCATTTGAAGGCTTACAGCGGCTTGTTGCCAACAACTTTAAGTTTACGGAGAGTGAGCGTATCCGGGAAAACCGGGAAGCGGTCAAGCGTGACAACAACAATATCTTTGATTTCATGGATTCCGAGGGATACATCCAGCGTAAAGCGGATGCGTCCATCAGTTCCAAGGATTTCTATGAAATCTACCGGATGTGGTGCGAAGAAAATTCCCTTGCACCGCTGAAAGCCCGCAGCTTCAGCGACGCCATGATTGCCAATGCCAAGAAATTTAATCTGGAACATTGCAACAATATCACCAACTCTGCCGGACGGCGGGTTTGGGGATTCATGGGAGTGGAAGCCATTGCACGACCTCATATAAATGGGTTTTACGGAGATTCGCCGTGTACGTACGTACCGGAGGACATTCCGGAGGAATGGCGGCAGGTCGAGTAAATCCCATTGGCTGGTACGTATGTACGCAGCAAAAGAGGGTGAAACGCTTGTGATAGAAACAGCTCATTTCCTTTATTTGGGCTGTTTCTATTGCAGTGAAAGATTTGATTTTCACTGCCGCCGGGATGGGTGGTGTTTCGCAAAACAGCAGCTATCCGGGCTGAACAACAGAAAACGATGCAGACAGTTTTCGGGCAGTTCAGCAGAGGTCACCGCAGTGACCGCATTCCCCCTCGGGAGAGCCCTCGGAGAGCCCACGGCACTTTGCAGCCAGTATGGATGAAAGTGTCATAGTGGGTTATTACACTTTGAAAAAGTGCCTCTCCGTAGTTCTCCGCTGTCTGCAAATCTCAAAGAAAGGACAAAAATTCTATGGCAAGAAATGATGGAATAGACCGTACCGTAGCCAGAAATCAGGACTTGGAAACCCCGGCAGATGTGGCTAAGGTACAGGAACACAATGAGCGTGAAAAGGACAGCTACAGCAATCAGGACATCGTGCCGGAACGCACTTCTCTGAACGTTCATTTCAAAGCACCCACGGACGATTATGTAAAAACGTTTGAGCAGATGGAACAGGACGGCGTAATTTCCACCAGAGGTCTGAAACCGGATGCCGTCAAATACGGCGAGTTAGTATTTGATGTGAACTCTGCTTATTTCTACAATCATGGCGGCTATGAATTTGCAAAACAGTTTTATGCTGATGCTTACAAAGCCGCCGTGGAGATTGTAGGCGGTGAGCAGTATATCCTCTCCGCTGTGATGCACGCCGATGAGCGCAACCGGGCAATGTCCGAAGCTCTGGGCGAGGATGTGTACCACTATCATCTTCATGTGGTTTATATCCCGATGGTGGAAAAGCAGATCCTTTGGTCGAAGCGATGCAAGGATGAAGCCCTCCGGGGAACCGTTAAGGAGGTCATCACACAGGTCAGCCGCAGTAAGAAATGGGAGTCTAAGCCGGTGCTTGACGAGGACGGTAATCCAATGTTGAACGCAAGAGGAAAAAAGATTTTGAGGTCATCCTACAGTGTGTTGCAGGATGACTTTTTTCATTTCATGCGAGTTGCCGGATATACCGATCTGGAGCGTGGAGAGCGTGGCAGTACCGAGGAACATCTGACTGTGACCCAGTTCAAGGTGCAGGCAGAACAGCAGCGGCTGGAAACTGTGGCCGGACAGGTGGCACAGGTGGAGCGGGGTTTGGAGAATGCCAAAGCTGCCACGGAGAAGCAGAAACAGAAACTGGAAGCTCTGCAAAAGGAAACCAAAACAGCAAAGACCGTTGCTCTGACGGTGCAGGAGATTGAAACAATGGGCAAAAAAGCCACATTCGGAAACAATGTTGTGCTGACTCCGGATGAATGCGACACGCTCAAACACTATGCGGTCAATGGTATTATTGCCAATGCTGACAACAAGCGACTGAAAGAAAAATTGGCTTCCGCAGAAAAGACGGTTTCCATCTGGAAGCAGCGGTATGAAGCGGTAAGCGAAAAATATATGGAACTCAAACAGAAAGCCCAACCCTTTCTGGATGCACTGGAAATCGCATCCGAAAAGGTTCGGGCTTTTATCAATTCTATCCTCATCAGAGGAAAGGAAACACAGGAACACGAACACCCTGCCCGGAAGCGTGGACAGGATATGGAACTTTGATGGAGGAATCGCCTATTGAAGAAATATTATGAAGAAGCGAAATATAATGCGGCATTTGACCGCTGTGTGGATGTTATGAGCCAGATGCTCCAGAAATATGGACATCAGGTTTTGGATAAATTGGAACAGGACGCTCCGCAGGAAGTGGAGTATTCCGAGGAAAGTAATCAAGCGCAGCTTCTGACGGATAAGGCTGCGTAAAATTTGCAATTTACACGTTGCGTATTCACTATGGCTATGCTATAATGATTACGCAACGTGTATTTTTTGCTTTTGTGGAGAAAAGACGGATGGATTGTAAAAACAGAATTATAAAGTTGCGGGAAAGCACAGGACTGAATCGGAAAGATTTTTGCAAGCTCGTCCATATTCCTTACCGGACTATGACTGAATGGGAATTGGACAACCGCCATGCACCGGATTATGTGCTATGGCTTTTGGAGTATTATATCCGCAACGAGGGACTTATGGTAAAAGGAAGGAATGA
Organism: Blautia sp. TM10-2; assembly: GCF_003480845.1. Taxonomy (NCBI): domain Bacteria; kingdom Bacillati; phylum Bacillota; class Clostridia; order Lachnospirales; family Lachnospiraceae; genus Blautia; species Blautia sp. TM10-2. The sequence continues at coordinate 86,215 of NZ_QUJZ01000005.1, forward strand.
GGGAGGTGAAGATTCTGAAAAAGAAACAACTTAAATGCTATCTTTATACAAGAGTGTCCACCTCGATGCAGGTTGACGGATACAGCTTGGATGCCCAGCGTGACAAGCTGCGGAAGTATGCGGCATACGAGGATATGATCGTTGCCGGGGAGTATTCTGACGAGGGCTTTTCTGGAAAGAACATTCAAGGGCGGCAGGAGTTTCAACGGATGCTGAATGACATCCAGGACGGCAAAGATGATGTTTCTTATGTGTTGGTCTTTAAGCTGTCCCGATTTGGCAGAAATGCAGCGGACGTTCTGAACTCTTTGCAACTCATGCAGGATTTCGGTGTCAATCTGATCTGCGTGGAGGATGGCATTGACAGCTCCAAGGATGCAGGAAAGCTGATGATCTCTGTGCTGTCTGCGGTGGCAGAAATCGAGCGAGAGAATATCCGCACACAAACAATGGCAGGACGGGAACAAAAGGCTCGTGAGGGCAAATGGAACGGCGGATTTGCACCTTATGGATATAAACTGGATAATGGTGAACTTGTTATTGCCGAAGATGAAGCAGAAGTTATCCGAGTAATCTATGATCGTTATATTCATACAAACGAGGGTGTTGCAGGAGTTGCAAAATATCTGAACCGCAATGGTTATACTAAGAAACTAAGACAGAATAATACCATTCCGGGATTTTCAAGAGATTTTGTGAAAAATGTATTGTACAATCCTGTTTATATGGGAAAGATTGCTTACGGCAGACGAAGAACAGAAAAGAAACAGGGTACAAGAAACGAGATGCACGTGGTTGAGCAGTCGGAGTTCCCGGTTTATGAAGGACAGCACAAAGCTATCATTTCCGAAGAAGATTGGTATCTGGCACAGGAAAAGCGCAAGGTCAATTCCTTTAAGCGGGAAAAGGTCAATAATCCAGACCACGCCCACATCCTGTCCGGTATCTTGAAATGCCCATGCTGCGGCAAGAGTATGTACGGCAATATCGCCAAGGCGCACAGTAAGGATAAGAAAACCCGGTATTATTACTACTGCAAAAATACGGTTACACCTACCGGGCATGAGTGCAGCTTCCGTCTGAATATTGAGCAGACGGAAATCAACAAATTTGTGGCGAAGGTTATCTCCGCTATGGTCAATAATCCACGGTTTGTAGAAGCGATTCAGGCGAAAATCGGAGCAGCAGTTGATACAGAAGATATGGAAAAGCAGATTGCTGTCCTACAAGGGCGGCTAAAGCAAGCCTTTGGAACGAAAAGCCGCTTGGAGCGTCAGATGGATACCTTGGACCTCAATGATGCCCACTATGACAGAAAGATTTTGGACTTGCAGCGCCGCTATGATGAGCAGTATGATATCATAGAGGAAATTGAAGTTCAGATTGCCGAACTGCAAGGACAGATACGCAGCATCCAGCAGGAGAAAATCTCTGGCGATAACATTTATCGGCTCTTACTGGCATTTGATGAAGTCTACCATTCTGCAACGGAAGCGGAGCAGAAGGAGTTTATGAAGGCCTTTATCGAGCGAATTGAGATGTTCCCGGAGAAAAGGAAAGACGGAAGCTGGATAAAGAAGATCGTATTCAATTTTCCTGTGCCTGTTGATGGCGAGGAAGTGAAAGAACTTCCCTTGGAAACTGAAACAACTGTTGAGACGGTTGTTCTTTTGTCCCAACTGAAACAAAAGCCGGATGTATCTCACAGGTAAAGAGAAAATGCGGAATTGAGGTTGGAAGGAATTTGCGCGTTGCAACGAGGAGAATGGACTGCTTGCAGGGCAATTCGACGACTGCCGCGACAGACTTGGAACTTGTTCCAAGTCCTAATTTACCTAAAAATGAAGATAGCAGGCAACCGCAGTGTCCAGAAGATAAAGAGAGTGCAATTGTGGAGGCATTGAAGCATTTTAAGATGAATAGTTAATAAAGAGAGGTGCAGATGCTATGCCAGGTATACTCGTGGTTGAAGATGATGAAAATTTAAATCGTGGAATTACATTTTCACTGAAAAAATCCGGATATGAGGTTTTTTCAGCAGAATCAGTGAAAAAAGCGAAAAGAATTGCAAGTGATCATAATGTGGATGTTACCATTTGTGATGTGAATCTTCCGGATGGGAATGGACTGGAATTTGTAAGGTGGATGAGATGCAATTATAATACATACATTATTTGTCTTACAGCACTAGATCAGGAGATGGATCAGGTCATGGGATATGAAGCAGGGGCAGATGATTATATTACAAAGCCGTTTAGTCTTTCGGTACTTCTTTTGAAAATAGAAGCACATTTCCGCCGCAGACAGGAGAAAACGGAAGCCGGAAAGATGATTTCGGGAGATATCGTATTTATCGCAGGAGAAATGAAAGTCCTGATAAAGAGTCGTGAAATCAGTCTGACAAAAACGGAGTTGAAAATGCTGACTTTTTTTCTTCAGAATCCGAAACAGATTCTTTCAAAAACACAAATATTGGAAAATGTGTTTGATCTGGAAGGGGATTTTGTGGATGAAAATACAATCGCTGTCAATATCAGAAGACTCCGTGAGAAAATCGAAGACAATCCGGCTGCACCGGTCTATATCAAGAATATCAGAGGTCTTGGGTATATATGGAATCAGGAGGTAAGGCAGTGACAAAGAGATATCGCAAGAAGATTACAGTAGTGTTCTCCTTGATATTACCTGTCATATTATTGTTTGCAATATTAAATTGCTTTACCACGTATGTGTTTTATGAAGATTACAAATATAAAATGAATCTTATGACAGAGATTGCTGCAAAGGAAGAATTTTCCGGGCTGGATGCTGTTTCGGAATTGCTTAAGGATAAGGATATTGAAACCAACGAACAGGGAAAGCAATTATTGGAGCAATATGGATACTGGGGAAATAAAGGGAATGCATTTTATTCGCAATTCCAGCATCAGGTTATGGTGATCGGTGCTGTAAGCACTGTGATATGCGTGTTTTTTTTGACTTTTTTACTTTATTGGAAGAAAAAAGAAGATGCGTGTCATCAGAAAATATTAGACCAGTTGGAAGAAATTCTGATCAGATTCCGTGAAAATAAATTTGATGATTTACTGAAAACGGAAAATTACGCAGAACTGGAAAAATTGAATGACCAGCTTGAAGCAATCGGACATCATATTCAGTTGCTAAAGGAAGAAGCACGGACAGAAAAAGAGAGCACGAAAGAAATGGTTTCTGACATCTCACACCAGTTAAAGACACCGGTTGCAGCTTTGGATATATGTTTTAGTGTGCTGATGCAGAATGACTTAAGTGCCACAGAACAGGAGGAGTTTCGTATCCGTTGTCGGAGTGCTCTGGATGGACTGGAGACATTATTGCAGTCGCTTCTTGAAATATCCAAGATGGAAACTGGACTGATTCAGATGAATAAGAAAAAACTTCCACTTATAGATACTGTCATATCTGCTGTGAATCGTACATATCCAAAAGCGGATGAGAAAGAAATTGAATTCGTTTTTGACTATGAAAAAGAGCTGGAAACATGCACGATTATGCAGGATAAAAGGTGGCTTGGCGAAGCTGTGATCAACGTTCTGGATAATGCGGTCAAGTACAGTCCGGGTGGTTCAAAAATATTTATCCGGTTACAAAAAAGAAACGATCTTGTAAGAATGGAAATTGAGGATCAGGGAATTGGTATTCCGCAGAATGAGTATCACAAAATTTTTCAACGATTTTACAGAGGAAGTTCCAGGGAGGTCATGGAAAAGAGTGGTACAGGAATCGGACTTTTTCTATCGAGAGAAATTATCGAAAAGCACGCAGGTATGATTACGGTAACCTCCGGTAAAAAGAAAAAAGGAAGCACGTTTGTGATTCAATTACCATATGTTAGTTAAATTTTAAATGAGCAGAAATCTTACAATTCTGTAAGACTTCTGCTCGTTTTTGAAAGTGAAATGAAAGATTATCCTGATACAATTTGGATGTAGGTTGAAAAATGACCAAATACATAAACAGGCAAAGAAAGCGTGTTGAAAAGGTACGTTTTACAGAATTGAAAAGGAGGTAGCACATTGAGTGTGATATTAGAAACCAAGCAGCTTTGTAAGTTTTATGGCGCAGGTGAGAATCAGGTCAAAGCGGTCAATCAGGTGGACATTCAGATTGAGCAGGGAGAATTTGTCGCAATTGTTGGAAAGTCAGGTTCCGGTAAAAGTACATTACTTCATATGCTTGGAGGGCTAGACACCCCGACAAAAGGCAGTGTTACTTTAGCAGGGAAAGATTTATACAGGATGAAGGAAGATGCCCTTGCTGTTTTCCGCAGAAGAAAAATCGGATTTGTTTTTCAGGCATTTAATCTGGTTTCATCTGTTAATGTCTGGGAAAATATTGTACTGCCACTGGGGCTGGATGGAAGAAAAGTGGATGAAACGTATGTAAATGATATTATTGCAACTCTGGGGATTGAAAACCGGATTTATAATCTGCCAAATCAGTTATCCGGAGGACAGCAGCAGAGAGTAGCAATTGCAAGAGCACTGGTGAATCGTCCGGAAATTATATTTGCAGATGAGCCGACAGGAAATCTTGATTCCAAGACCAGTGATGAGGTGATCGCCCTGCTTAAGATGACAGCAAAAAAATATGGGCAGACAATTGTAATGATTACCCATGATGACGAAATTGCACAGGTCGCTGACCGTATTCTGGTGATTGAGGACGGACAGGTGGTGGATTTCAGATGAAGACAATAAGCAGGATTGCATATAGCAATGACAAAAAGAACAAGACAAGAAGTATACTGATTATGATGTCCATATGTCTGACTACGATGCTGCTTGTGATTATCAGTACTGTGGGAAATGGAATGATACGTTTGCAGAAAAGTCAGGCGGCAGGCTCATATGGAAGCAATTATGGTCTGTTTGTCGCAGCAGATGGTACGCAATTAAAAGAAGTGGAACGCAGAGCTGAGATATCTGATATCGGCATCATGTGTACGGAGGGCATCCTGAAAGGAAATGAAAATGGCGGGTTTGTCTGCATGGATGAGACTGCAAGAAAAATGCTTCCCTATAATAAGGAATATGAGTTAAAGGAAGGAAAGTATCCGGAAAAAATGCAGGAAATTGCCGCCGGAAGAGCTTTTTTTTGTGCAATGGGATATGATGATGTAAAGGTCGGAGATACGGTTACACTGGATTACCGTGTAGGGATGCGGTCAGAATATAAGCCGGAAGAGTTTGTTGTCAGCGGAATCCTATATGATCGGGATGAGTATACCATCGAGGCATCTTATGTTGCTTTCGGGTCACAGGAGTTTTATGATGAGCACGTCGCAGAGAATGACAGACAGTATAATATCTATTTTACGTTAAACGATTCTGCAAATGTATCTATGAATAATATTGAACCGGTTATAAAGCAGATTGCAGCATCTTGTGGAATCGAAGAAAAAAACGTTATAGTCAATGATCTCTATTTGCAATGGGTCTTGCAGCCGAGTTATGAAACGATTGCGGTATGTGGAATTCTGATTCTTGCAATTGTACTTTTCTCTGTGGTGGTCATTTATAATATTTTTCAGGTCGGTATTGTCAACAAGATACAGGAGTATGGAAAAATCAAGGCTCTGGGAGCGACAAAAAAGCAGATGAAACAACTGATCTTCAGAGAGGGCATTTTTTTGACCATTTTTTCCATACCAGTTGGATTGCTTCTTGGTTTTCTGATTGCAAAATGCGGTTTTAACTGGCTGGTAGAACAGGGAAACCTTGTATCAACCGGAACTGGCTCTATGGGAGTTCAAAATCAGCAGGTGCCTCTGTTTTCCCTGCCTGTTATGCTTCTCTGTATTTTCGTATCATTTCTTACCGTTGCTTTGGCACTGCGTAAACCAATGAAAATTGTTTCACGGATTTCACCTATCGAAGCAACACGGTATTTAGAAAATGCAGAAACACACAAAAAAGGAAAACGAAATGGCAGAAAAAATGTCACCGTGTTTTCTATGGCAATGGCAAATGTAACGGGTAATCCCAAAAGAACTATTGGTACTATCCTCACAATGGGTTTTTCTTGCGTATTGTTTGTGATTATCTCTAATTATGTGGGAAATATTGACACGGAGCATGAAGCACGTCTTTCCGTTAATCATGGACAATTTGAACTGCAGCTTGACTATTCTGCTGAGTATGATGAAAGATATCCGGAGAATAACCTGGATACGATTCTGACGGATGATCCATTGAATGATTCGCTGATTGAAGAAATCAAAAGCATTCCGGGAGTAACAGATGTCATGACGAGAGAGATTGTCTCTGTAAATCTGAACGGAACAAGATTTCCGGCTGATATTGTGAGTAAAAATGATTTTGATTTTATACGCCAAGACGGGGACATTGGCTCTATGGACTATGATCAGGCGGTAAAGAATGGTGAAATTTTCTTTGGCTGGTCAACGTGGATGGAACAAGATGGATATGCTCCGGGTGAATCCATTGCATTTGACTTTGAGAATGGAAGTGAAACCTATACCTATCAGGGAAAGATTGCAGGATCCTTTGTAAGCGCGGACACTTATCTTGTCATTCCGGAAGGTGTATATCGTTCCATGAATCCGAGAGGAACAGCCTATGGCTATCTGTGGGTGGACTGTGATAAAAAAGATGTGGCATCTGTAGAACAAAGTCTGAATACTTTGATTTCTAATACTTCGCATATAAAAATGGATAGTTATCATGCGCAGTTACAATCTGCCGAATTTGCAAGCAGCATGATGAAGCTTGGCTGTTATCTGTTTATGGCGGTTGTAGGACTCATCGGGTTTATGAATATGGCGAATACCATGATCATGAATATTACGACAAAAAAGCAGGAATATGGTATATTACAGGCTGTGGGTATGACAAATAAACAATTAAATTTATGCCTGCAGTTACAGGGACTGATTTTTACGGTTGGGACCATATGCGTAGCTTTGATCATTGGTCTGCCGCTCGGCTATGCACTTTTTTTCTATGCAAAACATAATGGAATATTTGGAATGAATATCTATCATGTTCCAATCGTACCAATTTTTATTATGATTTTTTTGGTCGGTCTGTTGCAGATTGTACTTTCCTGCGTTTTAAGCAGTAATCTGAAAAAGGAAACGCTGGTAGAAAGAATAAGGTATCAGGGATAGCAAGTAATATGTAATGAACTAGGTCTTAACGAAGAGGAGAAATAGATAACGTCCATTTTGTATGTATGATAAATCTAAACAGTATTTTAGCAACATTTCCTGAGTGGGGGCAGAAAGTGCCCCCACTTTCACTATTTGGGGGCGAAAAGCGCCACCATATATCGTAAATGATGGGTTCAAGGGGAAAATCCCTTGCTAGAACAGCATTTGGATGGAGACATCTCTAATGCGTATCTAGCCGTCAACCTAAGAAGTATCAAGGCAGCCAAAACAGCAGATTAATCATGCAACATTTCCTAGTGGTTAATTAAATTGAATAGAAATTAAACATTGTTCAATTGAGCAATCTATATGAATCTGATATACTGAGTATACAAAAGCTTTTGAATTTTTTAGGAGATGAAGCAAATGGATATAGGCGTTGTTATAAAAAAATATAGAAAAGAAGCTGGTATGACGCAGGAGGAGATGGCAAACAGATTAGGCGTGACGACACCGGCTGTAAACAAATGGGAGAATAGTAATTCCAAGCCGGATATTGAACTGCTGGCACCAATTGCAAGACTGCTTGATATTTCACTTGATACATTACTTTCTTTTCATGAAAAACTTTCAGATATTGAAATCGAAGAAATTATCAGGAAGATGGACAGGATGTTTTCAGAAGAAGGCTATGAAAAGACTTATGAATGGGCATTGAGACTTATAAAGGAATATCCGAATTGTAACATGCTTATCTGGCAGGCTGCGGTAATGCTTGATGCAAGAAGAATAACGGATAAATGCATGAATCCGGAAAAATATGATAAGCAGATTAACGCATGGTATGAGCTGGCACTACATGATGAGAATGAAGAGATACAGCATCATGCAGCAGATTCCTTATTTGGATTTTATTTACGTAAGAAGAATTACGCCAAAGCAGAAAAATATCTGGACTATTTTTCAGAACACGATCCTATGAAAAGTTATTATCAGGGAAGATTACTCCAGGAGCAGGGAAAAATCAAAGAAGCATATGAGAAATATGAAAATGTTATTTTTTCCGGCTTTAGTACACTTAATTTTGTTCTTTCCACAATGGCGGGACTGGCATTGCGGGAAAATGATATCGGTTATGCGAGATTTTTGTCAGGGAAGGTACAGGCAGTTGCACATACATTGGAAATGGGAAAATATAATGAGCATTCGCCAATGCTTGATATTGTATGTGCAGGGAAAGATGTAGAGGGAACATATAAGGTGGTAAAACATCTTCTTGATAATGTGGGTACTATGTATGATTTTAGAAAGTCCGGTTTATATAAGCATATGAAGTTCAGAGATATTGATGAAGCTATATTAGATGGTGTAAAAGAAAAACTTCTTGAAGGATTCAGAAATGAGGAAGAATTCGGCTACATGGCAGGATATGAACCGTGGGAGAAATTAATTTTTGACAGATAAGTTTTTTGAAAACTGTCGTTTGGTAAAATCTATTCCATTTTTAAAAGCCTTGCGATAAAATATGTTCTGTGAGACGGTAGTTCTTTTGTCCCAACAAAAGCCAGATGACACGATAGAGATCGACTTAGATTTAGAAGTTGGATGCAATCAGTGCTGAGTTGAAAGCTCGTGATCAGATGGAATGGGTCAGATTGGTAAATGGTATTTGTAATATGGCAGAAGAACTTGTGCTAAAAGAATTGGTGTAGATCTAAAGCGTGGAAAACTCCTTCGGGAGCTTTTGGCTGTTTATAAGATAAATTCTGTCGGAGATTTATTATAAAACATTACTTTACAAGAAGAATAAAAAAGCATATAATTCTTTTATAATATATTTAATAAAAGAGGGTAAGAAAACGGAAAATAAAGATAAAAAAAATACAACAAGAAAAAAAATAATTAATTATGTGCTAAACAAGCATGTTACATCCAAGGCGGAAATCGCAAAAGAGTTAAACTTGAGTATGCCGACTGTGTTAGCAAATGTGAATGACTTATTAGAAAAAATGGTGTTGGAAGAAACTGGGGAATATGCTTCGACCGGTGGACGAAAGGCAAAAAGTATAGGGATTAATAAGTCATACTGTCATGCAATGGGAATTTTGATTACAGCGAATCATATAGAAATGGTATTAGTAAATCTTGGAGATGAGATTATAAAAAAAGATCGCATCCGTTTAAAATTTACGGCAGAATTATTCTATTGTACAGAGGTGGCACAAAAGGTCAAAACTTTTCTTGAAGGCGAATTAGCGAAGGACACGCTACTTGGGATTGGAGTGGCGATTCCAGGAATTATTGATCAGAAAGAACGGATCGTTTTAAAATCCCATGCTTTAGGTATAGAGAATTATAGTCTGCGCTTTTTAGAGCAGGCTTTGGAAATTCCAGTATATTTTGAAAACGATGCTAATGCTGCAATGCTTGCAGAAAAAAAGCAAAAATATCCAAATGCGATATATCTGTCTTTGAATCACACCTTAGGAGGTGCATTCTGCATAGATGGAAAGCTGTTTCGCGGGCAGAACCAGAAAGCAGGGGAGTTTGGTCACATGATACTCGTTCCCGGTGGAAGAAAATGTTATTGTGGTAAATCAGGATGTGCAGATGCATATTGTGCAGCAAGTGTACTGACACAAGATAACAGGCAGTCACTGGATGCATTTATGGAAAAAATTGAAAGTGGTGATGAAAAAAATTTGCAGACATGGAATGAGTATTTGGATCATCTTGCTGTTTTGATATCAAATCTGCGGATGGCATATGATATGGACATCATACTAGGAGGTGATGTGGGAGGCGTATTGTCAGATTATATGATACCATTGGGAGAAAAAGTGATGGCATATAATGGCTTTGAGCATGATGTTTCATACTTGAAAAATTGTTCGTATAAGAAAGAAGCGTCGGCTGTTGGAGCCGCGAAATACTTTTTTACAAAACATATGGTAGAATTGTAATTTTTTTTGAATGCAGATAAGCAGTCCACCGCATCTGGTGCGTAGGGAATTAAGCGTTGGGTAAGGGGATGTTTAGTCTGTTGGAGTTAAAAACTCCCACTGACAGGTTGCAAAGCGAATGCGATGTCCGATTTATATGTGTGAAAAACGAGAAGTTGTGTAAAATTAGAAAAAGATATTATAGTAAAAAACGGAAAGAAAACAGTAACTACGGTTTCCTTTCCGTTTTTTTTGCATATTAATTGTGAAAAATATACAAAAAATATATTTTGAAATTATGAAATATATAAAAATATGAAAAAACATATTGACAAATTGTGTTTATAGGACAATAATATAATTACTTTAATAAAACGTTTTATAAAACGTATAACAATATAAAAAAGGAGGAAACAACTATGTTACAGCAGGTAATGACAAATCCAGGAGAAATTATTTTCAGAGAGATTCCGGTTCCGGAGGTAAAGGAAAATCAGGTGTTGGTAAAGATTATGAATATTGGTGTTTGTGGATCAGATATTCATGTTTATCATGGAAAACATCCGTTTACAAAATATCCGGTAACACAGGGACATGAGGTTTCTGGTGAGATTACAGAACTTGGAAAAAATATCACCGAGTTTCATGTGGGACAGAAGGTGACGATAGAGCCGCAGGTATATTGTGGACATTGCTATCCATGTCGTCATGGAAAGTATAATCTCTGTGAGGAATTAAAAGTAATGGGATTTCAGACGACAGGAACAGCATCTGAGTATTTTGCAGTGGATGCATCTAAAGTAACACCTATTCCGGAAGATATGTCCTATGAAGAAGGAGCTATGATCGAACCTCTTGCTGTGGCAGTTCATGGTGTAAAACAGATGGGCGATGTGGCTGGCATGAATATTGCAGTCCTTGGAGCAGGACCGATCGGAAATCTCGTGGCACAGACAGCAAAAGGAATGGGAGCAGCGAAAGTGATGATCACAGATATCAGTGATCTTAGACTGGCGAAGGCAAAAGAATGTGGAATTGATGTGTGTGTGAATACCAAAAATAAAGACTTCGGTGAGGCGATGATCGAAGCATTTGGACCGGACAAGGCGGATGTGATCTACGACTGTGCCGGAAACAATATCACAATGGGACAGGCAATTAAATATGCAAGAAAAGGAAGCACGATCGTACTGGTGGCTGTTTTTGCAGGAATGGCAGAAGTAGATCTTGCAGTGGCAAATGACCACGAACTTGACATTAAGAGCACGATGATGTACCGCCATGATGATTACATAGATGGAATCAGACTGGTAAATGAGGGCAAAGTTCATTTGAAACCGCTCATCTCAAAGACATTTGCTTTTAAAGATTATCTGAAGGCATACCAGTATATTGATGATAACCGCGAGACAACGATGAAAGTAATTATCAACGTCAGTGAAAAGTAAGGAGTTCGTATGGAAAATAAATATGGAATTGTCGGAGTTGCCCATGTCGGGCTTCCGACAAACGATTTACAGAAAACAGTTGAGTTTTATAAGAGTCTTGGATTTGAAGTGATTATGCAGTCTTATAATGAAAAAGCAGGGGAAAAAGTGGCATTTTTACAGATAAAAAATTATTGTATAGAGACTTTTGAAAATGGGCAGGCGGCAATGTCAGACGGTGCATACCAACATGTTGCACTTGATGTGGAAGACATTGAAAGTATGTATCAGAAAATCTGCAATGAAAAATACACAATTATTACAGACGGAATCGAAGAACTACCATTTTGGGAAAATGGTGTGAAGTATTTTATGATTAAGGGACCAAATGAGGAAAGAATAGAGTTCTGTCAGAAACTCTGATAAAAATAGGAGAGACATATGGGAAGCGAAAACAAAAATGGAAAAGTACCGCTGATCAGTAAGATTGCATATGGGTTTGGTGATGTTGGATGTAATTTCAGCTGGATGTTCGTCAGTAATTTTCTGATGATATTTTATACAGACGTGTTCGGAATCAGTATGGCGGCTGTGTCAGCACTGATGCTTTTTTCAAGATTCTGGGATGCAATCAATGATCCAATCGTCGGGGGACTTACGGATAAAACAAAATCGAGATGGGGACGGTACCGTCCATGGCTGTTAGTAGCGGCACCAATTACAGCAATTCTTCTTGTCATGACATTCTGGGCAAGACCTGACTGGCCGCAGAATGGAAAGATCATTTATATGGTAAGTACATATTGTCTGCTGGTTTTGGGGTATACCTGTGTGAATATTCCATATGGAACCTTGTGTGGTGCTATGACACAGGATATTGATGAACGTGCAAAAATAAATACATCCCGTTCGGTTGCAGCGATGATTGCAATTGGTGTGTTAAATATTATCACAGTTCCGCTGCTCAGCAAATTCGGCAGTCACAGTGCAAAGACAGGATATCTGACGGTTGCGGTCATATATGGATGTATTTTTACAGCCTGTCATTTCTTCTGCTTTGCGAAGACGAAAGAGGCAGTGATCACTCCGGAAAAAGAAAAAATTTCTGTAAAGGTTCAGTTGAAAGCAGTCATGCAGAACAGACCATATCTTCTTGCATTGGTAGGACAGATATTATTTGGATTTACATTATATGGTAGAAACGCAGATATTCTGTATTATTTTACATATGTGGAAGGCAATGCCTCCTACTACACAACTTATTCGATGTGCATCATTATTCCTTCTATCATCGGGGCAGCCTGTTTTCAACCAGTATTCCGCAAGTTGAATAACAAAGGAAGAACAGCATCTCTCTTTGCTTTATTTACAGGAATTTCCATGTTGTCTATGTTTTTCTTCAATGCCAAAGAATCACCAGCTATTTTTTATGCATTATCTGGTCTCACACAGTTTTTTTTCTCTGGATTTAATACCGCAATCTATGCAATTATTCCAGACTGTGTGGAATATGGGGAGTGGAAAACCGGACTTAGAAATGATGGTTTTCAGTATGCATTTATTTCACTTGGAAATAAAATCGGAATGGCAGTTGGAACAGCACTTTTAGCAGGATTACTTGGAAAATATGGTTATATTGCAAATCAGACACAAAATGCAATTGTGCTTTCAATTATGAAACATGCATTTACGACGATTCCAGGTGCACTTTGGATTGTGACTGCGGTTGTATTATTTTTCTACCGGTTAAATAAAAAACGTTATAACGAGATTGTGGAGGAACTGAAAAATGGAAGAAAAAGTTAACATCGTGGCATTGGAAGAATTGCTGATTGATTTTACGGAAGCAGGACACAGCCAGGATGGGAGGAAATTAAAATACCGATACCAATAGAAATTTTAAAATCGGATACAATCTGAATGGCGTTTGCTTTTCTTCCGCCGGTGGATGCAAAAAAGCCGTTTTTTTCTATCAGACCTTCCTGCTCCAGAAGGTTGAGGTTCTGGCTGACTGTGGATAAACCCATCTGCAGTTCCTGAACGATCTGCTGCTTGGAGGTCTTTTTCTTTCTGTAAATATATTGGTAAACCTTTGATTTATTTATTTTTTTGAGACTAATGTTGGTCAATCCCTTTTCGCTCATGTTGTTCTTCTGATTACGTTGCAAGATAATGTTAAGTTTATTGTAGCATAGAACGAAAAAAAGCAATAAAAAGGATATGTATTACAGAAAGCTGACGGAAAAGCAATAACGATACACAAATATGTTGGAATGATTCCCGGAAAGGGTTTACAGATCTTCAAAATGCCATTAATATAAGGAAGGGATCTTCCCATCCATAAAAAATAAGATACGGAGAATTAACATGAAAAAACAATTGAAGGATACTCAGATTCTGTTGGAAATCCTGATCCTGACAGCAGCTGTTGCTATTATTGCAGCGGCAGTCTATTTTTTTCTGGTACCAAGCCATACTTCTGTCAGCAGTATTTCGGGTCTTGGTATCGTACTTTCCAACTTTGTACCGTTGCCCCTTTCCGCCATCACCATGATTCTGAACGTAGTACTTCTGATCATCGGCTTTTTTACCTGCGGAAGAGAATTTGGTGTAAAAACCGTCTACACCAGTATCATGCTTCCTGTTTTTCTTGGACTTTTTGAAAAAATCTTCCCGGATTTTGGTTCGATGACAAACAGTCAGGAGCTGGATGTTCTGTGCTATACACTTGTAGTCAGTGTGGGACTCAGTATTCTTTTTAACAGAAATGCTTCTTCCGGCGGACTTGATATTGTAGCAAAGATCATGAATAAATATCTTCATATGGAGCTTGGAAAAGCTATGTCGCTGTCCGGTATGTGCGTTGCCCTGTCTGCAGCACTCGTTTACGACAAAAAAACGGTAGTCCTGAGTATTCTTGGAACGTATTTTAATGGAATTGTTCTGGATCATTTTATTTTTGATCATAATATCAAACGCCGGGTATGTATCATCACTCCAAAGGAAGAAGAACTTCGGGAATTTATTCTTCATGAGCTGCACAGCGGTGCTACGATCTATGAAGCCTATGGTGCCTATAACATGCAGAAGCGCAAAGAAATCATCACGATCGTAGACAAGACAGAATACCAGAAATTGATGAATTTTATCAACAAACTTGATCCGAAAGCGTTTATCACAGTTTATAATGTATCCAACATGAGATATCAGCCTAAAATGTAAAAAAGTTCCGCAGCACCTCAATCACAGAAGTGCTGCGGAATTTTTTTACCGTAATTTCCTGTGAAAACGTTTCTTGAATTACCCCATGGAGCAAAAACTCCGGCGCGGCTGAAGGAGAAGAAGAGCGAACGGATGCAGATGGATACGATCAATGACATCGTTATAGTGCAAATAAGGACACTTTTTTAGACAAAGCGTGTTCTTTTTTTACCACATAAAGTTATCTATAATTAGAGACAGAAAATGGAGGAAGGGTATGAAAAGATATTATTTAGCAATTGATATAGGAGCATCCAGCGGAAGGCATATTCTCGGGCATATGGAAGATGGGAAAATGGTTCTCGAGGAAATTTACCGTTTCCCGAATGGAATGCAGAAACGGGACGGTGAGAAGGTGTGGGATATCGAGGCACTCTTTGAAGCCGTGTTGGCCGGAATGAAAAAATGCAGAGAACTTGGAAAGATCCCGGTGAGTGTCGGAATTGATACATGGGCAGTTGATTTTGTCCTTCTGGACAAGGATGATCAGCGGATCGGAAATGCCGTTGCTTATCGCGATGACCGCACGAAAGGAATGGATGAGGAGGTTTATCGCACGGTGCCGGAGGAAGAACTCTATGCATCGACCGGCATTCAGAAACAGATTTTTAACAGTATTTATCAGCTTATGGCGTGGAAGAAGAAAAAACCGGAACAGCTGGAAAAAGCAGAGACGTTGCTGATGATTCCGGATTACCTGAATTTCCTGCTTTCCGGCGTGAAAGCGCAGGAATACACAAATGCAACAACGACCCAGCTCGTCAATCCGGAAACCGGGGACTGGAACAGGGAGATGATTCAAAAACTGGGATACCCGGAGAAAATCTTCCTGCCGATCCGTGAACCGGGGACTGTGATCGGTCGTCTGAAAAAAGAAATTCAGGAGCAGGTCGGCTTCGACTGTGAGATTGTTCTTCCCGCAACACACGACACAGGCTCCGCAGTAGTCGCTGTGCCAAGCAATGAGGAACATGTACTCTACATCAGCTCTGGAACCTGGTCTCTGATGGGAACAGAATTAAAAGAGGCCGATTGCGGAACAGAAGCTATGCAGCACAATTTTACCAATGAGGGCGGCTACAACAGAAAATACCGTTTCCTGAAAAATATCATGGGTCTGTGGATGGTCCAGTCTGTGAAAAAAGAAATCGCAGAAGATTTAAGCTTTGGAACGATCTGCGAAATGGCATCGAAATGCACCATCCCATCTATCGTGGATGCAAACGACGATCGTTTCCTTGCACCGGAACATATGACAGCCGAGGTACAGAAGGCATGTGAAGAAAGTGGCCAGCAGATACCGCAGGGAATTGCAGAGGTTGCAGCAGTGATCTATAACAGCCTGGCAGTATGCTATGCAAAGACATTAAAAGAACTGGAAGAAAAAACAGGCTGCCGGTACCGAACTATTCATGTCGTAGGCGGCGGCGCCAATGCCGGTTATCTGAACCGGCTGACAGCAGAAAAGACCGGAAGAACCGTGCTGGCGGGACCGACCGAGGCAACTGCCATCGGAAATCTGGCGGTACAGATGATCACCGGAAAAGAATGCAGCAATTTGAAAGATGCGAGAAACTGTATTTTCCATTCCTTCGAAATCAAACAATATGAGCCATAAAAAATGAGACGAAAGGTTAAAAGGGGCAAAGAACATGTTAGTTGAAACAAAAGCAAAAGTAGGTGTATTTGCAATCGCACTGGGTGCATATCTGCCGCAGTTCCCGACGCTGGTTCCGGAATTTGAGGCACAGTATGATGCGTTCAAAAAGACGATTCCGGATACCGTTGAAATGATCGATGGTGGAATCGTTACAACGAAAGAATTATCGATGGAAGCAGGAGATAAGTTTCGTGCAGCGGATGTAGATCTTGTTATTTTACAGCTTCTGACCTACGCGACCAGCTACAATATGCTCCCGGCAGTCCGTGACCTGAATGTGCCGGTTGTACTTGTGAATGTGCAGAAACGGAAAGCACCGGATTATGCGAATACCGATACGCCAAAATGGCTCGGTGAGCTGTATGCCTGTGGAGCAGTCGGTGAGATGGTAGCCGATCTGGAGCGTGCAGGAAAACGTCATGCCGTTATCACCGGTGTTGTAGAAGGCGGAGATGCTTACGTGGCAAAGGAAATCGACGAGTGGTGCCGGGCAGCCCAGGTACGCAGAAGATTCCGCTACACCAATATTGCCCAGATCGGAAGACCATATCCGGGAATGATGGACCTGTATATCGATGAAACCAATCTTTACAACCGGATGGGACTTTATACGAAACAGTTCGACTGGGAGAAAATATGGGCAATCGCGGATCCTGTTACAGATGAGGCCGCAATCCGCGCCAAGGCAGAGGAGATTCTGGATACCTTTGACATCGAGGGCGGTGCAACGGTAGAGACCGTATGGGATATGGCAAAATATGTCGTTGCATTTGAAGAGTGGGTGAAAAAAGAAGAGCTTGGCATGGTGGCATCCCATTATGACGGCTTTGCAAAAGGGGTTGCCGGAAAACTGGACAGCATGCTGATTCCGGCATTTTCCATGCTGATCAAACAGGGTACAGCCTGTGCCGTAGAGGGTGATATGAAAGTTGCAATGGCAATGAGCATTCTGAAAACAATCGCCGGAACCGGTCAGCTTTCTGAGATGTATTCGATCGATTTCAATGAGGATATCTGTATTATTGGTCACTCCGGATCGGGAGATGCTGATATTTCGCAGGTGAGAAAACCGTCTATGAAAATCGTTGATGTCTTTCATGGCAAGACGGGCGGCGGATATCTGACGCAGTTTTATCCGCCGGTTGGCGATGTTACATACCTTGGAATTACGCAGGATAAAGACGGTCACTTTAAATTTGTTGCTGCAGAGGGTGTCAATGAGGATGGTCCGATCTTTACCTTTGGCGATACCAATATGAGAACACGTTTCTCTATTGGGGCAAGAGAGTTCTGCAACAGATGGAGTGAAGCGGGACCAACACATCATATGGCAGCTGCGGTCGGACACCATATTGATACGATTCTGAAAGTGGCAAAAATCCTGGATGTGCCGGTAGACGTTGTATGCCGGTAAATACCGATAAAAGAAGAGAAAAGAGAGAAAGAAGAGGGAAATAACATGAAATTTTTAGATGCAGAATTTGTAAAAGGCTTTATCCGTATGGCAAATGATGGCTGGGAGCAGGGATGGCATGAGAGAAACGGCGGAAACCTTTCTTACCGTGTGAAACCGGAAGAGGTTGAAGAGGTAAAAGAAAATTTTGAGGCCAGAGAGTGGAATCCGATCGGAACCGCCGTTCCAAATCTTGCGGGAGAGTATTTCCTGGTAACCGGAAGCGGAAAATATTTCCGAAATGTCACAATCAAACCGGAAGACAGCATCTGTATGATTGAGCTGGATGAAAAAGGTGAAAATTACCGCATCGTCTGGGGTCTCGTCAACGGAGGACGTCCGACCTCAGAGCTTCCGAGCCATCTGATGAACCTGGAGGTAAAAAAACTTCAGGACGAAAGATACCGCGTTGTGTACCATGCACATACCACCAACGTGATCGCGCTTACCTTTGTTCTGCCGCTGGAAGATAAAGTATTTACCCGCGAACTCTGGGAGATGGCAACCGAGTGTCCTGTTGTATTCCCGTCCGGAATAGGTGTCGTTCCGTGGATGGTTCCGGGAGGCAGAGAGATCGCCGTTGCCACGAGCGAGCTGATGAAGAAATATGATCTTGCTATCTGGGCACACCACGGCATGTTCGCCGCCGGCTTTGATTTTGACCTGACCTTCGGTCTGATGCATACCGCAGAAAAATCTGCAGAAATCCTGGTAAAAACACTTTCTATGCAGCCAACGAAACGCCAGACGATCACACCGGATGAATTCCGCCATCTGGCAAAAGACTTCGGCGTAACACTTCCGGAAGAGTTTTTGTATGAGAAATAAAACTGGAAACTGATAGTGAAAAATGGCCGTCTGATCCTTGCACTGAGGAATGGGACGGCCATTTTTTTGCTGTGCAGAAGAAAAAGTCTATTAATTTCTTTCGGAATTTGATAAACTATAAGATAAGATTATCGATTAGAAAACAGTGGAACATTTCATTATCAGACAGAAAATGCTGGTGTGTCTGCGCTCAGAAAGGAAAGATGAAATATGACTTCAGCGATTAGTATAGGAAAGCAGGATTTTGCTTCCCTTCGAGAAAATCATTATTTTTATGTTGATAAAACCGATTTTATCAGACAATGGTGGGAAAGTGGAGATGACATTACGCTGATCACACGTCCGAGAAGATTTGGCAAAACATTGAATATGAGCATGCTGAATTGTTTCTTTTCCAGACAGTATGCAGAAAAAGGTACCATCTTTGAAGGGCTTTCCATCTGGAAACAGGAAAAATACCGCAGACTGCAGGGAACTTATCCGGTGATTTTTCTGAGCTTTGCGGACGTAAAACAGAATAACTATCAAGATGCAGTGCAGAAGATAAAAAATATTATTGTAGATGCTTATCGCCAACATCGGTATTTGGAGCAGGAAGAATGCTTTACGCAAAATGAGAAACAGCAGATGCTGGAAATTACAGAAAAAATGAGTGATGTGACAGCACAGGATGCATTAAAAAATCTTTCCAGTTATTTGAATCTTTTATATGGAAAAAAAGTTTTGATCTTTCTGGATGAATATGACACGCCCATGCAGGAAGCCTATATTCATGGATACTGGGGTGAATTTGCCGGATTTATGAGAAGCCTTTTCAATGCGACGTTCAAAACAAATCCATATCTGGACCGCGCTGTGATGACTGGAATTACCCGTATTTCCAAAGAATCTGTTTTTTCGGACCTCAATAATCTGACGGTTATTACAACAACATCGGATGCCTATGCAGACTGTTTTGGTTTTACAGAAAAAGAGGTATTTCAATCATTAGATCAATTTGGAATGCCGGAAAAGAAAGAGCTGGTAAAGCAATGGTATGACGGATTTTGCTTTGGCACGCATCGTGATATTTACAATCCGTGGTCTATTACAAATTATCTGAAAGAGAAAAAACTGCGGCCCTACTGGGCAGCTACAAGTTCCAATGGATTGATCAGCAAACTCCTGCAGTCGGCATCGGTAAATATGAAGGAAGAACTGGAAAAACTGATCAACAGACAACAAATTGTAGTTAATTTTGATGAGCAGATTATATTTGGACAATTAGAACAGGATGAAAGTGCGGTATGGAGTCTGTTGGTGGCAAGCGGTTATCTGAAAGTGGAGGAGATTGAATACAGAGGACTGACGCTGGAGCCGTGGTATTCTCTTTCCATCACAAATCTGGAGACTGTGAGCATGTTTTCGAATATGTTCAAAAGCTGGTTTGCAGCGGCATCTGCCAATTATAATGAATTTATCAAAGCATTGCTGAATGGGGATGTAAAAGCGATGAACCTCTATATGAATGATATTGCACTTGCTACATTTAGTAATTTTGATGCTGGAAAACATGCGTCCGAGCGGAGCCAGCCAGAGCGGTTTTATCATGGATTTGTACTTGGGCTGCTGGTGGAAGTGCGAGATCTTTATGAGGTGCGTTCCAATCGGGAAAGTGGGTATGGAAGATACGATGTGATTCTAATTCCCAGAAATTTGGATCGAGATGCTATGATTCTGGAATTTAAAGTAAAAGAAACGGAAGAAAAAACGCTGCAGGAAACGGTACAAAAAGCACTGGCGCAGATTGAAATAAAGAAATACGACGCGGAACTGAAAGAACGGGGAATCCCAAAAGAAAGAATCCGGCATTATGGATTTGCGTTTGAAGGGAAAAAGGTATTAATTGGGTAATAGAAAACGCTGTCAATGCTTCTCTGGAAGGGGAAGCGGGACAGCGTTTTTTTGTTAATTGTGATTAGATTACCATCTGAAGCAGCATTACCATAAGCGGCATCGTCACAATAGAAGCCAGCGTAGTAACAACATTGATGGCACTGGCATAGCGCGAATCGTTGCCGTATACCTGGCACATCTGGGTAACCGTGGAAGCAGATGGCGTGATGATGGCGAGAAAAACGATCAGAATCAGTGTCGGTCCGTCAGCGGAAAGGTCGGCGAGATGGCTGAGTTTTAAGAGAACAAGCGCCATCAGCGGAACGGCGATCAGGCGGAGAAAGGTCACGAAGTAAATCCGTTTATTCGCAAAAATCTGACGGAAGTCCATGCCGGCAAAAAGCATACCCGTAACAATCATACTGGCAGGGCCAACCATGCTTCCGACAGAATGAAACGTATTGTTGACCAGCGCAGGAAGCCGGATGCCCGTGAAAAAAAGAAGAATTCCGACGAAAATAGAAATAATATTGAGGTTCAGAACAATCTTCTTCCAGTCATAGGAAGCCTCACGGCTGATCACCTTTTTGCAGTGCGTCCAGAAAAAGACAAGCTGTACGCTCATATAAACACAGCTGTAAAGCACCCATTCCGCTCCTAAAACAGCCGTCACAAGCGGCACAATCAGATTGCCGGAATTGGAGTAGTAAACAGAAGTTATCTCAACCGCATCCAAATGAAACACCCGTCCAAGAGCTGAAACCGCAAAAAGAAGCACAACCTGCATCAGAAGCGAAGCCGCAAACGCAACCAGCAGCCCCCGCACTGTTTCCGGCGTGTAATCGACCTGAAACGCATTCAGAATCACGCAGGGAATGATCAGGTACAGCACAATTTTCGACAGAACTTTGCTGTCCTCATCCTTTAAAAGTCCGGCTTTTACGATTAAAAAGCCCATAAAAATCATAAGAAAAAGCTGCGCGATCTGCTGCGCAAGAAGAATACTGATCGTCATAAAAATCTCCCCATATGTGTGCCTTATAGAAAATATTATAAGGTGGAGAAGAGGGGATTTCAATTTCTTTTTGAGAGATTTGGGTCGAAATAATGGTGAAAATATAAGAAAAATGGCTGTTGACCAAAAGAAAATGCTGTCATATAATATATTCGACAAGAGAGCCGTTGGTCAGTGTACACCTGACCGCCGGATAAAGCTTCTAACTAAAAATAGCGCCTAACTTTACCAGAGCAGGGGCGCTATTTTGATTTGACAAAATTACACGATTGCAATATAATATACTTAACAAGACAGCCGGAAGGTGAGCGCAATCACCCGATCTGGCGAAAATATTAAATAGCTATAAGAAGTGGCCATCCATGCTTACCAGAGAGCAGGATGGCCATTTCTTAATTTCTATAATAAAGGAAGGCTGAATTATAGTCAAGAAATTTTTGCGATTTTAAAACAAAGTAATAAAAAGTGTGATATAATAACCTCATAATGAAAAGTAAAATTCCGCCTATTTTTCTACATTGTAGGCGGCAATTTTACACCTGCCAGTTAGTGAATCCTAATAAAAGTAAGATGGAGGTACCCGCCCATGATGGAATACACCAGCAAATATTGGAACATGCTGACTCCTTTAATAAAGAAAAGTCTGCTAAAACGCTACGGAAAAGAGGAGACCGCAGAGCTTCTCCGCAAGACCAACCAGATCTACCGCGACATGCTTCGCCGCGCCGATGATATCGGAAAGGACAACCCGATGGCGTCGAATCTCTATGAAGGCCTCATTTTTCTTGCGCTCTGGGATGCGTCGGACAAACAGATTTATGTGGATGAACTGCGTACAATCTCAGAGGAGATGATGTCCTTCCCGCTTCTGAAAGCCATGGGCCTGATGATTAATGCGAATAAGAAGAGCGGCATGGCGCGGATTGCGAAGATGATGCATAAGGATGCCGCCTGGCTGGAAGCACATCCGCAGTATAAGGCGTATTCGTGGGATTTTCATTTTGATGAGACGAAGCATCAGGACGGTTTTTATTACCACTTCACCCAATGTCCCCTGAACACATTCGCCCGAAAAGAGGGCTATCTGGAAGTGCTGCCGATTATGTGCGACATTGATTACAAGACAGCAGCCCTGATGCACGCGAAGCTCTACCGTGACCATACACTGGCAGGCAGCGGTGAGGTCTGTGATTACTGGTTCGTGGGGGACAAGGTGGAAAATCCGAAATAAAATAAGACCGGGACGGAACCGGTGAAATGGATCGAAGAATATAAAACACAGAAGGGAGATCACCCAGAATGAGCAATGAAAAAATAAAACCAAAACTGAATGGAACTGCCGAGACGATGCTGCAGTGCTTCTACGCCCGTGCCATGCACAGCAGAAATCCGAAAAACAAGTTCCGCGACACCAAAGCAGAAGAGCTGATTGACCGCATCGACTATGATTTCAGCAATGCGAAAAAGGACACAGCAATGAGCGGCGGAATCGTAGCGCGGAGTGTTGTGTTTGATGAGCTGGTCAGCGACTTTATCCGAAAGAACCCGGATTGTACCGTCGTCAACATCGCCTGTGGTCTGGACACACGGTTTTACCGCATGGATAATGGAAAAATTACCTGGTACAATCTCGATCTGCCGGAGACGATTGAGGTGCGCGATTCCATCTATCAGGAATCCGGCCGTGTTTCCACGATTGCGTGTTCCGTGCTCGACCCGGCATGGGCCGATCAGGTAAAAGTGCGGGGCAAAATGCTTTTCATTATCGAAGGTCTGACCATGTACATGAAAGCGGATGAGGTCAGAATGATGCTCGCCATCATCCGCGATCATTTCGACAATGCCTACGTCTGCATGGAAACGCTGTGCCCGTACTTTGTAAAGAAAGAAAACATCGAAAAATCTATTCAGGCGACGGGCGCGACGTTTACCTGGGGTGCGAACAGCTTTGCAGACCTGGGCGACATTGCCGCCGGTTTCCGAAAAGTAAAAGACGACAACATCGCCCGCGGTATGGAAACGCTGAATCCCATTTACAAGCTGGTGATGTGGATGCCGATCATCCACAAATTCGCAGAGAAAATTCTGGTGTTTGAAAAAGCGTAAGAAAAGAAATGAAAAGAAATGAAAAGAAATGAAAAGAAACAGGCAGCCCGGCAGCGGAAAAGCTCAAAAAGCTTCCGTGCAGGGAACCTGTTTTTTGTTTGTGCAGGAAATTAACAAATCATTCATCCGGCCACACAAAATGTGCATTCCCCGCCTCAAGGCCGTCAATCAGAATATTCTGTCCCGTGCAGAACCGGTTCGTCACGGTCATAAAATACGCCCAGTCCGCTGCTTCCTCGACGGTCATCCACCGTTTCAGCGGCGTCAGCTCCATGATATGATCCCAGAGCTTTTGGTCTTCTGTGACAGGCAGATTCAACTCGGTCAGTACGCCGCCGAAATCAAGGCTGTTGCACGTTCCGCCATACGGTGCAATGCGGAGTGCCACGTTTTTCGTGTAGGCGAGCACACCGCCCTTGCTTGCGGTGTATTCCGGAAATTCAGCTCCGGTATGGCCGCTGGCCGAGCCGATCATGAGGATGGCGCGGATGGTGTCATGAATTCCGTACGCCTCCGTGATTGCGATGGTTCCCTTTAAATTGATATCAATATCATCCTCGTTCTGCACACCGGCGTTGTTGATGACAATATCAAAAGGCGCAAGTGCCGGATACTGTTCTTTGGCGCGGATATCAAGGCAGAAATGAGTATACGAATCCTGGCTGATCGAAGCCTCCTTCCGGTCAAATCCGGTAACATCAAAGCCTTCTTTTAAAAATTTCTCCGCAATCGCCTTTCCGATTCCGGAGCTGGTTCCTGTAATAAGTACACGCATACGATAACCTCCCGATGAAATATTACCCTCATTATACCGCAAACACAGCATGCGATCCAGAAGAAACGAAAAAGAATGCAGGAAAAGAAAATGTTACGGGAAAAATCACTGCATAAAACAAAAGAGTCTCTCAAAACCACAACAAATAATTGACAGATTTTAGGAGAAGGAGTAGAGTTTTTGAAAGGGGGATTATCCCTGCAAAGAGTGAAAACAAAAGAGGTGCAAATATGCTGAAAGTAGACAATCTTACCTTTGAAGTAAACGAAGAGGGAAGAAAACGCTGCCTCGTCAACCACATCAGTTTTGAGGTAAAGGACGGGGAAATGCTGGTGATTACCGGACCGAACGGTGGCGGAAAATCAACGCTGGCCAAAGTGCTTGCAGGAATTGAGGACGCCAATGGCGGAGAAATCTTCCTGGATGAGGAAAATATTACCGGTTATGATATTGACCACCGTGCAAACGCCGGCATCGGCTATGCATTCCAGCAGCCGCCGCGTTTTAAAGGAATGACGGTGAAAAAAATGCTGTCGCTGGCAGCCGGAAAAGAACTGACGGAAGCCGAGAGCTGTAAACTCCTCTCCGCTGTCGGACTCTGCTCTGCCGATTACCTGAACCGCCAGATGGACGGTACGCTCTCGGGAGGAGAGATGAAGCGTCTGGAGATCGCAACGGTTCTTGCAAAACCGCATAAGGTCAGCATTTTCGATGAGCCGGAGGCCGGCATTGACCTGTGGAGCTTTTCCATGCTGATCAAACGGTTTGAAGAAATCCACAAAGAGAAGAAAGAATGTCTGATCCTCATTTCCCATCAGGAACGCATTATCCAGATGGCAGACAAGATCATGGTGATCGAGGACGGCCAGGTGAAAGAATACGGTACAAAGGAAGACGTACTGCCGACCCTGTTCCAGCAGAAAACAGGCCGGATGTGCGGCCAGGAAGGAGGCACATGCTGATGGTACAGGTAGATGAGACAACCCAGGGCGTATTAAATCAGATCAGCGAGGGATTTGAGCAGAAAGGGGCATACAATCTCCGCCAGAACGGCATTCCGCTCTGCCACGGTGACAGTGAACATATCAAAATCCGCAAAAAAGAGGATAAGCCGGGCATTGATATTTTGATTGACGGCGAGACAAAAGGCGAAAAAGTATTTATCCCGGTTGTCGTCAGCGTTTCCGGTATGACGGATCTTGTTTACAATGATTTCTACGTTGCGGACGGCGCCGATGTTACGATTGTAGCGGGCTGCGGTATCCACAACGGCGGCTGCAACGACAGCCGGCACGACGGTATCCATACGTTCCATGTAGGAAAAAATGCCAACGTGCGCTACGAGGAAAAGCATTACGGAGAGGGAAACGGAACGGGACAGCGGATTCTGAACCCGGTGACAAATATTGAAATCGGAGAAAATTCCGTTTTTACGCTGGATACCGTACAGATTAAGGGCGTTGACTCAACAATTCGTACGACGAATGTTGTGATGGATGCAAACTCCAAACTGTTCGTGCTCGAACGTCTGATGACAGACGGTGACCAGAAGGCAGAGTCGGATATTGAAGTATGTATGAACGGAAGCGGTTCTTCCGCACAGATTATTTCACGTTCTGTCGGAAAGGGCAATTCCTCCCAGGTCTTCCATCCGAAGGCAGTCGGCAAAAACAAATGCCACGCCCATATCCAGTGCGATTCTATCATCATGGATCACGCCCAGGTCGGATCTATTCCGGAGATCCAGGCAAAGCATGTGGATGCGGCAATCATCCACGAGGCGGCGATCGGACGGATCAATGACGAGCAGCTGTTGAAACTCAGAACGCTCGGCATGACGGAAGCGGAGGCGGAAAACGTCATTATTGAAAACTTCCTGAGCTGAAGAAAAAAAGGAAACAAGAGAACAAAAAAGAGGCATTTCCAGTCTGCATAGATGGAGATACCTCTTTTTGTGCATTTTTCACAAAAGCAGGTAGTAAATTTTACTAAAATAAAAAGTAAAATATTTTGACTTTTAACATATGATAAATTTGTACTGTTGAAAAAAGGAAAGATACAAGATAGAGAAATGGGGAAAGCGAAAATGGGTATTGTGATCAATCATTCCGAAAATATTTTCCTGCTGCAGACCAGATCCAACAGCTATGCGTTCGGCATTAACGATCAGGGACTGGTAAGACATACAGAGTTTCTTCCGTGATATCATTCAGGTGCAGGATGCGGAAGTGCTGTTCCATTACGCGGATGCGTTCTATTTGGAATTCGCAGCTGTGACGAGAAAACAGACCAGCAGGGGAACTTTGTATTACGTGGGCTGCGGCCTGGAAGAGAAGATCACGAAGCTTCTGATGGAGCAGGTGATGCGGGACTGGCACAGAAAGGCCTTGTGGAGCTCGAGCTCATCCCGGGAACGCGGAACAAAAAGAGGATTCTGCTGACGGATGCCGGACGGGAACTGGAGAAAAATACGACGGACCGGCTGCGCGGGGCAGAGATCCGTGCATATGGAAAACTTTCGGTAGAAGAGCTGAACAGCTATCTTGAGATGACAAGAAAGCTGACGGCAGCGCTGCGCGAGGAGACGGAAAAACTTTAAAGAGAGAGCAGAAATGAATCAGAAAAAAGACAAAATTCAGTTATCCGATCATTTTACATACGTGGCTGTCTATTTCCCGACAGCCCCTTTTCTTTTTGTGCGGAAAAAACTTGTAAATAAGACGCGAGTGTGCAAAAATAGACATGAAACAGATGCGGAGGCATCCTGAAAAAAAGAGGAGAACAACATGGAAAAACAGAAAAAAATAGCGCTGATTAACGATCTGACAGGCTTTGGACGGTGCTCGACGGCTGTGATGGCGCCGATCGTGTCGGCGCTGAGGATTCAGGCGGTGGCAGTTCCGACCGCAATTCTCTCAGCACACACGCAGTTTCCGACGTATTACTTTGATGATTATACTGACCGGATGAAGGATTACATTCAGACCTATAAGGATCTGAAGCTCGATTTCGATGCGATCTCGACCGGCTTCTTAGGATCGGAACAGCAGGTGGATATCGTGCTTGATTTTATCCGCCATTTTAAGACGGACCGCAACTTTGTCATCGTCGATCCGGTCATGGGAGACTATGGGAAGCTGTATCGGACGTACACGAAAGAGATGTGCGAAAAGATGAAAGAACTGGTTCACTACGCGGATATCATCACGCCGAACTTGACAGAGCTCTGCACACTGATCGATGCGCCGTATCCGGAGAACGGGGCTTCGATTGAGGAGCTGAAAGAGATGTGCGGAAAACTGGCAAAGCGGGGACCGAAACACATCGTGGTGACGGGCATCCACTTTAACCAGACGCAGATTGCCAACTTTATCTATAACAAAGGCGAAGACTTCCAGATTGTCATGGTAGACCGCATCGGCGGCGACCGGAGCGGTACGGGAGATGTCATTGCGGCAATTATCGCAGGCATGTATCTGAACGGCCACAGCCTGTACGAGTCGGTGAAAAAGGCGGCGGATTACGTATCGAAATGCATCCGCTACTGCGAAGAAAACGAAGTGCCGAGCTACTGGGGACTCTGCTTTGAAATGTTTATGAAGGACTTAACGGAGGAAGCGTAATGTATTTATATACTGTAACCGGAGCCGTCGGCGAGGAAGGGTATCTCGACCTTGCAAAGAGCGGCGATCTTACCGGAAAAAATGTCTATGTCAACATGACAAACAAATGCCCGTGCAGCTGTGTGTTCTGTCTGCGCCAGACGAAACAGCAGCAGGAGGGAAATACACTGTGGTTAAAAGAGGGCGAGCCATCCGTTGAGACGATGCTGGAGCTGTTCGCACAGTACGATCTGAACGTGATCAATGAACTGGTCTTCTGCGGCTTCGGAGAACCGCTTGAGCGGCTTGAGGATGTCTGTCGGGTGATCGATTCCTTAAAAGAAACGTATCCGAACCTGAAAGTGCGTCTGAATACGATCGGTCTTGCCAACCTGATCTATGGAAGAGATGTCACCCCGGAATTAAAGGGAAGATTCGATACCGTCTCGATTTCCTTAAACGCGCCGGATGAAAAGGAATTTCTGGAGCTCACGCGGTCGAAATTCGGCATCCAGTCGTACGAGGCGATCAAGGAGTTTGCGGTTCTTTCCAAACAGTATGTGCCGAATGTTGTGATGACGGTTGTCGAGAAAGTCATGCCAGAGGAGAAAATTCAGAAGTGCCAGGAGATCTGCGATACCTTAGGAGTTACTTTACGTGTCCGCCCGTTTGAAAATTGAGAGGCCCGCAATCTTTCGCTTGTATTTGAACGACATAACGCCTATAATGGGAAAGAAAAACAAAAGAGAGGGAGAGACGTATGAACGAGTCTAATGGAGTCATCCGCGATGCGAGAAAGCTCGGTATTCCTAAAATGCTGATTCTCGGATTGCAGCACATGTTTGCCATGTTCGGTGCAACCATTCTGGTGCCGATTCTGGTAAACAGCTACTTTGTAGACGCATGCGGCGAGGGGCCGTCCCGCGGTCTTACCGTATCCGTCACACTGTTCTGCGCCGGCTTTGGAACCCTGCTGTTTCATCTGTGCGCGAAATTTAAAGTACCGGCATTTCTTGGTTCTTCGTTTGCATTCTTAAGCGGTTTCGCCGCTGTTGCAAACCTGAATACCGGAAAATATGCCAGCATGAGTGTCAACGACAAGGCAGCCTATGCCTGCGGAGGTATTGTGGTAGCAGGTCTTCTGTACCTGATTTTTGCCTTGATCATCCGCATGGTCGGCGTCAAACGCGTGATGCGCTACCTGCCGCCGGTTGTCACAGGTCCGGTTATCATCTGCATTGGCCTCAGCCTTGCTGGTTCCGCCATTAATAATGCTTCGACGAACTGGTTCCTGGCACTGGTTGCGCTGGCAGTCATCATCATTTTCAACATCTGGGGAAAAGGAATGCTCAAAATCATTCCGATTCTGATGGGCGTTGTGATTGCCTACGCTGTGGCAGTTGTCCTGAATGCACTCGGCATCAAAAATCCGGACGGATCCGTGATCATCAACTTTGCGCCGGTTGCACAGGCAGGCATCGTCGGACTTCCGCCGCTGCAGCTCTGCAAATTCGATCTGACCAGCATTATGATCATGGCACCGATCGCGATCGCGACTATGATGGAGCATGTCGGCGATATGTCGGCGATCTCTGCAACCGTAGGAGAGAACTTCCTTTCTGATCCGGGCCTGCATAGAACCCTGCTCGGTGAT
The DNA here is from genome assembly GCF_003480845.1 of Blautia sp. TM10-2. Classification (NCBI taxonomy): domain Bacteria; kingdom Bacillati; phylum Bacillota; class Clostridia; order Lachnospirales; family Lachnospiraceae; genus Blautia; species Blautia sp. TM10-2. The sequence goes on from NZ_QUJZ01000005.1 coordinate 115,966, forward strand.
GGTCTTGCAACCGCAATGGCAGGTTTCATCGGCGGACCGGCCAACACGACGTACGGCGAGAACACCGGCGTTCTGGAATTGAGCCGCGTACATGACCCGAGAGTCATCCGTATTGCCGCAGTCTTTGCGATTATCGTCAGCTTCATTCCGAAGGTATCGGCACTCATCAGCACCATGCCGTCCTCCATCATCGGAGGCGTCAGCTTCATGCTGTACGGTATGATTTCTGCCATCGGTGTGCGCAACGTGGTTGAGAACAAGGTAGACCTGACGAAATCAAGAAACCTGATTATTGCGGGCGTCATCTTTGTCTGCGGACTGGGCTTCAGCAACGGTCTCTCCTTTACGATCGGCGGAACGACCGTCACCCTGACTGCACTTGCCATTGCAGCCATCGCAGGAATCCTGCTGAACATGATTCTGCCGGGCAACGATTACGAATTCGGCGTAAACGAGACCGGAGACGAGAACAGAGGAATCCACGCATAAAGAAAAATGCAAAAGAAAATCCGTTTTTTCTGCATCTGTATTCTGCACAAAGGAATGTGCAGAAACAGAGGGGAAAAAGCGGATTTTCTTTGCATTTCGGTACGGGCAAGTGTATATTGGAGGGTAAGAAGATATAAGGTTGGTAAAAAAATGACACACGAAAGATCGAAAAAGGGGATGATGGGACAGGTCGTCGGATCCTTATATTACCTGGATCCAACGGTGATTCCGCGGCTGAAAAGTCTGCGAAGCGGTGACGATCCGGTGTTTTCGTTTGGTGTTTTATTTTACGCGCTCAAATGCAATCCGCGGAGAGTGGTTCAGTACGTAGATGATGCCGCGCCGTTCAAATCCGTTTTTCTGGATCAGATGCTGCATGATTTGATTGTCCGTATGCGTATCGACGCGCAGGTGCGGGATCTGTGTCCAGCAGTAATCGACGATCTGGGAGAAAAATCCGTGGATTGTTCCGTCTGAGGCAACCTGGTGGATCGTGCCATACGGCGCATCGGAGAGCCAGGAGCCGTCGTCGATCTGCAGATACGTCGGATCCTCACCGATGATGAAGGCAAACGCGCCGTGCAGCGTGCCGTTTTCTTCCAGGACAAAAAGCTGTTTGTCACGGATTCTGTTGTGAATCAGCTCCTCCGGCGGAAAATGGTTTCCCCACTGATTCGGATTTCCGGTTTCCTGCATAAAAGAGCGGGCGTACGCATAGATTGACATGAGCGAAGTAAAATCCTCCGGGACGGCAAGTCGTATCATGATAAAAATTCTCCTTTTAGTTCAAAATAAGCAGTTTTATTGTAGCACAGCGGACGGTGAAGCACAAGAAAGAGAAAACAGGATTTGACTTTTTGAAAAATCCCATGTACAATGCGGTTAGTTGTAACTAACTAAAGCAGCCAAAACCACAACAAAACGATTTCTGCCGGTCCTGGATGGGCCGGTTCCGCATCAAATTGTCAGAAAGGAAAGAATATGAAACAAAATCGAAAACGAAAAGAGACGGCGGGCATGAATTTTCTCCGCTATCTCGGCCCGGGACTTCTTGTCACGGTCGGTTTTATCGACCCGGGAAACTGGGCATCCAACATTGCCGCCGGATCGGGTTACGGCTACGAGCTTCTGTGGATGGTCACCCTGTCCACGATCATGCTGATTTTTCTGCAGCACAATGCGGCGCATCTCGGCATTGTCACGGGAAAGTGCCTCTCGGAGGCGGCGAGCCTCTATCTGCCTGCGTGGCTGAAAAACACGATTCTTGCGACGGCGATGATGGCAGCGGTGGCGACCGCAATGGCGGAGATCCTCGGCGGTGCGATTGCGCTCCAGATGCTGTTCGGCATTCCGATCAAGCTCGGCAGCATGATGATTCTCGTGCTGGTTCTGATCTGTGAGTTTACAAGTGCTTACAAACGGATTGAAAAACTGATCATTGTGTTTGTCTCGCTGATCGGCTTTTCGTTCCTCTTCGAGGTCTGGATCGCCGATATCGACTGGGCGCAGGCGGCTGTCGGCTGGGTAAAACCGTCGTTTCCAGAGCACTCAATGCCGGTCATCTTAAGCGTCCTCGGTGCGGTCGTCATGCCGCACAACCTGTTTCTCCACTCGGAAATTATTCAGAGCCGCCAGTGGAATCTTGAGGATGATGAGGTGATTGCGCGCCAGTTAAAGTATGAGTTCAAAGACACCCTGTTTTCCATGATCATCGGATGGGCCATCAACAGTGCAATGATCCTGATGGCGGCCGCAACGTTTTTCCAGCCGCAGAATGCAAAGCAGGTGGATGATCTCGCAACGGCGGGAAAGATGCTGACACCTCTCCTTGGAAATGCCGCATCGGTGATTTTTGCAGCAGCGCTTCTGCTCGCCGGAATTTCATCGAGCATCACCGCGGGAATGGCGGGCGGAACGATTTTTTCGGGGATTTTTAACAAGCCGTATGAGATCAAGAGTAAGGAGACACGCTGGGGAATCCTTCTTACCATGATCCCGGCCGCAGCGGTCATTCTTCTGATTGATTCCCCGTTCCAGGGCCTTCTCTATTCACAGATGTTCCTTGGAATGCAGCTCCCGATTACGGTATTTACACAGATTTATCTGACGTCCTCGAAAAAAGTCATGGGAAAATACGCGAACAGTCTGCAGCTGAAAATTGCCCTGTTTGCGATTGCGGTGATTGTGACACTGCTGAATATCGCGCTGCTGTTTGTGCAGTAAAAAGAATGAGAAATAAAAAAAAGAAGTCCGCTGCGCTGCTCCCTGAAAAAGAGACCGGCGCAGCGGACTTCTTCTATTATAATATGCTCTCCATGCAGGCATCGACAAAGTCCTGCAGAAGCGGAGAGAGTTTCCGCCCCTTTTTCCAGATCACGGCGATCTGCGTTTCCAGGTCGCTTTCTGCGAGCGGCTGGATGCGGAGTCCCTGGCAGAGAGAGCTCATGGACTGCGGGAAAATGGCAGTAGCAAGGCCTTCCTTTGCCCAGAGCATCGCGCCGCGGGGATCGTCGCAGACACAGAAGAGATCCGGTTCCATGCCGCGCGAGTGGAATGCATCCATGATAAGTGCCTCGTACCGGCGGTAGATGATAAGTGGAATATTTAAAAGGTCCGAAAGTTTTAGCGCTCCGTTCTTCTCGGGAAGCATATCTTTGGAAGAAACGGCAATCATAGGTTCAGAGCTTAAAATTTTATAGTCGACATCATCGAGCCGCAGCGGCGTGCGGGCAATGGAAATATCAATGATGCCGTCCATCAGATAGCGGTACAGGGTGTAGGTGATGCCGTCATGTACTTCGAAGTTGACGTCGGGATTGCGGCGGGAAAAAAGCGAGACACACGGCATGATTGTCGCAACTGTGGTCGGTGTGATGCCAAGTCGGAGAACCCGCTTTTTGCCGACCTTTGCGACCTCAAGCTCCGTCGATTTCACGTACTCGAGCAGGCTGGCGGAGCGGTCGTACAGCAGTTTTCCGGCCTCCGTCAGACGGACACCCTGGCGGGTGCGTTCAAACAGGATGACGTTCAGTTCCGTTTCGAGCTGTTTTAACTGGTAGCTGAGCGGCGGCTGGGACATGTTGAGGCGGCGGGCGGCCTCGTGAATACTTTCGGTTTCGGCGATGACGCGGAAATATTCAAGCTGGCGCAGTTCCATAAGAGACTTCCTTTCGTGAAATTATCTATGATATTAAAATTATATCACTAAGCTATAAAAACAATACTATTCGTATTAATCATATGAGATTATACTGTCAATGTCAAGAAACAAAGAAATGGAGAGTGAAAAAGAAGATGAAAAGTCTTGGAGTCTACTTGAAGCACTACAAAAAAGAGAGCATCATCGCTCCTTTGTTCAAGCTTCTGGAAGTCGTATTCGACCTTCTGGTGCCGATGGTTGTTGCCCAGATCATCGATGTGGGTATCGCAGGCAATAACCGTCCGTACATCGTCAGCCGTTTTGGAATCCTCGTTCTGATGGCGGCAGTCGGACTTTGCTGCAGCTTCACCGCGCAGTATTTCGCGGCAAAAGCGAGCGTCGGCTGTGCAACCGAGCTTCGCCAGGCGGTCTTTGATCACATCCAGGCTCTGTCCTTTACGGAGCTGGATACCATTGGAACCGATACGCTGATCACCCGTCTGATCAACGATATCAACCAGGTGCAGAACGGAATCAACATGGGTCTGCGTCTGCTGCTGCGGAGTCCGTTTATCGTATTCGGTTCCGTTGTGATGGCATTTACCGTCAACGTAAAATGTGCCATCGTATTCCTGGTTACTATTCCGATCCTGTTCGTTGCTGTATTCGGCATTATGCTGGTCAGCATCCCGCTGTTCAAAAAGGTACAGGCGGCACTCGACCGCGTCACCGGAATGACAAGAGAAAATCTGAACGGTGTCCGTGTCATCCGTGCGTTCTGCCGTGAGGAGCAGTCTGTTGCCGATTTCGAAAAGAGCAACGATGAGCTGACTTGTCTGAACGAGTTTGTCGGAAAAATTTCCGCACTGTTAAATCCGCTGACCTATGTCCTCATCAACATCGCAGCCGTTGTCCTGATCTGGCAGGCAGGCCTTCAGGTTAACATCGGCAGTATGCAGCAGGGACAGGTTGTCGCACTTTACAACTACATGCTGCAGATCATCGTGGAACTGATCAAACTGGCATCGCTCATCATCACCTTAAACAAATCCGTTGCCTGTGCAGAGCGTGTCTCCGGCGTACTGGCGGTTCCGACAACCATGAACTACCCGGCAAAAGGCGGCGCTGCAAAGAAAGTAACTGGCGATGCAGCTGTTACATTTAAAAATGTCAGCTTCACCTATGCAGGAGCCGGCGCAGAGAGCTTATCGGATATCAGCTTTACCGCAAAACGCGGACAGACCATCGGAATCATCGGCGGTACCGGAAGCGGAAAATCGACGCTGGTCAGCCTGATTTCCCGTTTCTACGATGCGACCAGCGGTGACGTCATGGTAGACGGCGAGAATGTAAAGAATTACACGAAAGAAGAGCTCTGCAATAAAGTCGGTGTTGTTCAGCAGAGAGCAGTGCTCTTTAAAGGCAGCATCCGCGACAATATGAAGTGGGGCAAAGAGGACGCCACCGATGCAGAAATCTGGGAGGCGCTCACCACAGCCCAGGCGAAAGAAGTCGTAGAAGGCAAACAGGATCAGCTCGATTTTATGCTGGAGCAGAATGGAAAGAACCTCTCCGGCGGACAGAAACAGCGTCTTTCTATTGCGCGTGCGCTGGTAAAAAAACCGGAAATCCTGATTCTGGACGACAGCTCGAGTGCGCTTGACTTTGCAACGGATGCAAAACTCCGCAAAGCCGTCCACAATCTCGAAGGAAACACGACAACCTTCCTCGTATCCCAGCGAATCGCCGGCATCCGTCAGGCAGACCAGATCCTCGTCCTTGGAAATGGTACGCTCGAAGGAAACGGCACACACGACGAGCTGATGAAAACCTGCGAGGTTTACCGCGAGATTTACTTCTCCCAGTTCCCGGAAGAGCGTGCAGCTTATAACAACGAAAGCGGGGTGATCGCATGAAAAAGACAGAAAACAAGTCCGGAAAAAGCGGCATGCAGGTCATGAAAAAGCTGATGGCGTTTATCGGAAATTATAAAATTTTCTTAGGCCTTAGTATTGTCCTGGCTGCGGTTACCGTTATTTTACAGCTTTATATTCCGATCCTGTTCGGCGATGCGATCGATGAGGTCGTTGCAGCCCACCAGGTCAATTTCCCGGAGATGTGGTTCTATCTGAAACGAATCGTATTCTTTACCCTCGTTTCCGCACTTTCCGCATGGATCATGAACCTGATCAACAACCGTATGACGTACCGCATCGTGCGCGACCTTCGTTCCCAGGCGATCCGTCATATCCAGGTGCTGCCGCTGTCCTATCTGGATCAGCACAGCTCCGGAGACATCGTAAGCCGTGTTATCGCAGATACCGATATCTTATCGGACGGTCTTCTGCTTGGCTTTACGCAGCTGTTCTCCGGCATCGTAACCATTATTGTGACACTGTTTTTCATGTTCTCGAAGAACGTATGGATCACCCTTCTTGTGATCTGCCTGACACCTCTGAGCTTCTTCGTGGCAAAATTTATTTCCGGCCGCTCGTTCAAAATGTTCCAGAAACAGAGTGAGACGAGAGGAAAACAGACCGCACTCATCGATGAGATGATCGGAAACCAGAAAGTAGTCAAAGCGTTCGGCTATGAGGAAAAAGCTTCCGAGCGTTTTGCAGAGATCAACAAAGATCTGCAGAAATACAGCCAGCAGGCCGTGTTCTACAGTTCCTTAACGAACCCGTCTACCCGTTTTGTCAACAACGTGATCTATGCCGGTGTTGCCCTTGTGGGAGCTTTCATGATCCCGGGCGGTGCGCTGACTGTCGGCGGACTTTCCGTTCTGCTGTCGTACGCAAACCAGTATATGAAACCGTTCAATGATATCAGTTCCGTTATCACCGAGATGCAGAACGCGCTTGCCTGCGCAGGCCGTATCTTTGCTCTTCTGGAAGAGAAAGAGGAGAGTGCAGACCCGGCCGGAATGATCGGTACCGTGACGGGAAATGTGACGATCGATGATGTAGCATTTAGTTATGACAAAGAGAAAAAACTGATCGAGAACTTTAATCTTGACGTACAGCCGGGCATGCGTGTTGCCATTGTCGGCCCGACCGGATGCGGAAAGACGACGTTTATCAACCTGCTGATGCGCTTCTATGATGTCGATGCCGGAAAGGTCTGCATCGACGGAAAGCCGATCGACGAACTGTCCCGCCATGCGCTCCGCAGCTGCTTTGGTATGGTGCTGCAGGATACCTGGATCAAACAGGGAACCGTGCGCGACAACATCAGCTTCGGAAAGCCGGATGCGACGGAAGAGGAGATCATCAATGCGGCCAAAGAGGCACACAGCTGGGAGTTTATCAAGCGTCTGCCGAAGGGACTTGACACGGTTCTCAGCGAAGACAGCATCAGCCAGGGGCAGAAACAGCTTCTTTGTATCACCCGTGTCATGCTCTGCCTGCCGCCGATGCTGATCCTCGACGAGGCGACCTCCAGCATCGATACCCGTACCGAACTGCAGGTTCAGGAGGCGTTTGACAAGCTGATGCAGGGCAGAACGAGTTTCGTCGTTGCCCACCGTCTGTCCACGATCCGCAATGCTTCGCTGATCCTCGTCATGAAAGACGGAAAGATTATCGAGCAGGGACGCCATGAGGAGCTTCTTGAGAAGAAAGGCTTCTACTACAATCTGTACAACAGCCAGTTCCAGGCGTCATAAAAGATATTTGGAAAAGAGAACAGCAGATCTGTGCCGCGCATGCGATTTTGAGGCGTGCGCGCGCAGATCTGCTGATTTTTTATATGTTTTTGCAATATTCTGAAAAAAATACGGCATGGGGTATTGACGAATCCTATCACAGGTGCTATAGTTTTACAAAAATAAAAAAAGACGTAGAAGTTTTTAGAAAATGTGCGGAGAGCCTTTGGAAATTTAATTTTTGAAAGGTGCACGACCGAAGAAGTAAAACTTTCAGGTGCTGGTTCTCTTCTTAAAACAAGAACGGACGGGAGACGGCGAGGACTAAAAACGGAGTGGTCTCTGGAGAAGCTCTTGAAAAGAGTGCCGAAGGTGCAATGCAGCGATGCAGAATCTCTCAGGCAAAAGGACAGAGTCAAAAAAGATACAGAAGAAGAACAGCCGCGGAACAAAAAAAGCGGTGCGCAGAAACGAAAAAATTCCGGAAGCGCGGTTTTTTGCTGTATTTTTCAATCAGAGCCATGTTCTGCAGGAAAAGTCCCGCAGGAGATGGTATTTTTTTTCTCAAAACGGTGCGGATGTGTGATCCACATCGTTCAGACCATACGTCGAATGGAAAGGGAGAAAAGAAAATGGATGCATTGAATCAGGCAATTGCGCAGATTAGTGATGTGCTCTGGAACAGCGTACTGCTGTTTCTGCTGGTAGGTACGGGAGTTTATTTCTCTGTTCGGACCCGCTTTGTACAGGTAAGAAAGTTTAAGACCGCGTGGAACCGCGTCTTCGGCGGTTTCTCGTTAAAGGGTAAGAAGGCCGGAAAAGACGGCATGACTTCCTTCCAGGCGCTTGCAACAGCGATCGCCGCACAGGTCGGAACCGGAAACATCGCAGGATGTGCGACCGCACTCGTATCCGGCGGCCCGGGAGCCATCTTCTGGATGTGGCTTGCTGCGTTCTTCGGCATGGCAACGATCTACGGCGAGGCGTATCTCGCGCAGATCTCCAAACGCCGCGATGAGAACGGAGAAGTCATCGGAGGACCGGTTTACTACATTACCCACGCATTCAAGGGAACGTTTGGAAAAGCACTGGCAGGCTTCTTTGCCGTAGCCGTTATTCTGGCGCTTGGCTTTATGGGAAATATGGTACAGTCGAACTCCATCAGTGATGCGTTCTACACCGCATTTTCCGTACCGAAATGGGTGATGGGTGTGATTGTAGCCGTTCTCGCCGCATTCATTTTCATCGGAGGTATCTCCCGTATCGCATCCTTCACCGAAAAAGTTGTTCCGGTGATGGCAGCACTGTATCTCGTCGGAGCCCTTGTTGTTATTCTGATCAACATCCAGCATGTGCCGTCAGCGATTGCTTCGATCTTTATCTGTGCATTCCGTCCGGACGCCGTATTTGGTGCAGCAGCCGGTATTACCGTGCGGAAAGCCATGCGTTACGGTGTTGCCCGAGGCCTCTTCTCTAATGAAGCCGGTATGGGTTCCACCCCGCATGCCCATGCGATTGCCGATGTCGAGAACCCGGAGGATCAGGGTGAAGTAGCGATGATCGGTGTCTTTATTGATACCTTCGTTGTCCTGACCATGACCGCTCTCGTTATTCTTTCTTCCGGCGTTCTGGAAGAGATGATGAGTACCGGTGTTAAAGGAACCCCGGTCGCACAGGCGGCATTCCGAACCGGCCTCAAAGGCTTCGGACCGGCGTTCGTAGCGATCTGTCTTCTGTTCTTTGCATTCTCGACCATCGTCGGATGGTACTTTTTCGCAAGACAGAACGTACAGTATCTGTTCGGAAAGAAAGCAGTCGTTCCGTTCTCGCTGATCGTCGTTGTGTTCGTTTTCCTCGGCTCTCTGCTGAAAGTGGATCTCGTATGGAACCTGTCAGACCTCTTTAACGGCCTGATGGTAATTCCAAACCTCATGGCGTTGATCGTCCTCGCAGGAACCGTAGCAAAAGCGGCAAAAGGTGAAAAAGTAGAATTCTAATCATATATACAGAACGGGAAAAAGGAGGAAAGTCTGCTGATGCAGACTTTCCTCCTTTTTGCAATTATTCAGAGCCACATCTCGATTCCGCTGCGCTGCATCTCGATGTGGCTTCTCGCCATATAAAATTTCAAGAAGAACTGTTCGTTCATGCGAGCATGACTCACAGTTCTTCTTGAAATTTTGCATGGCTCTGAATAATTGCAAAAAGAAAGACCGGCAGGGGAGCTACCGATCTTTCAAGGGGAGTATAAATAATTAATAAGGGGTTATTAATTGTAAAAAAATTTATGAAGGGTAAATTCTTTTACAAAATTGATTATAATACAGATAACGGGAAAAAGCAACATCGAAATTCAAAAGTTGGAAAAAATTACCACAATTTGGAAAGCAGTGGTCCGAAAGCAGGAAAAACACTGTATTTTTGGGCTTGCATTCCCCACTTTGGAACAGATACCGTGGAAAAACAGGGTTCTGGATGCATAATCTGCGCGGAAAAAGCGATACTAAAGGATGTCGCAGGACAAAAAAACATTCAGGAGGAAACAAGATTATGACCAGAAACAGCAAAAATGAATACAGCAAAAATGAATACAGCAAAAACGAGTACAGCAAAAACGGATACGAGAAAAGCGAATACAGCAAAAACAAGAAGAACAGCAGAGACTGCAATCATGTGAAAGACCGTGAGATGTCATCCTACGGTCAGCAGAACCGGGAGCAGGACGAGAAGGATGAGTATGAAAAATACTAAGTAAACCTTGGGATTCCAGCAGAAAAAGCCGGCGGAGGGTCCCATACGGACTCTGCCGCCGGTTTCTGCATACATATAAAACAGGAGAGAAAGTCAGATCCGGAGAGGGGGACCAGGATATGGCAGGCATGACACTGCTGGCGGCAGACCAGCTGGACTGGTACGTGGGAAAACCGTGGGCGATGATCATCGATGTGCGGAGCCGGCGGGAATACGAAAAAGGGCATGTGAAAGGAGCGGTGAATCTTCCCTATGACCATCTGCTCGAACGGGTCTGTCTGCCGCGGGACAAAATTCTTGTGATCTGCTGTGAGCGGGGTGCCGCGAGCATGGCGGAGGGAAAGCGGCTGGCGGAGAACGGATACGAGGTCAAAACGGTCATCGGCGGAATGCATGCATACCGCGGACGATATCTGGTGGCGGGAGAAGAACTGTAAGGGGGCGGCAATCCAACATTTCTTCTTGTCAAGCGGGAAAAGATACGGTAAGATGAAACAGAAAACAATACAAAACCAAACCACAAAACGAAAGAGAGATCACGATATGAAATACATGTTTGCATCTGATATTCACGGTTCTGCCTATTACTGCAGAAAAATGCTGGAAGCCTTCGAGGCAGAGGGCGCAAGCCGCCTGTTTCTGTTAGGCGACCTTCTCTATCACGGCCCGAGAAACGATCTTCCAAAAGAATACGCACCGAAACAGGTCATCGCCATGCTGAATGAGAAAAAACAGTACCTCACCAACGTGCGCGGAAACTGCGACGCAGAAGTAGATCAGATGGTACTGGAGTTCCCGGTGCTGGCAGATTACGGCATCCTGATCGAGGGAGGCCATACCTTCTATATGAGCCATGGCCACATCTACAATGAGCAGAATCTGCCGCCGCTGATGGATGGAGATATCTTCCTGTACGGCCATACCCACGTCCTGCGTGCCGAGAAAAAAGGCGCACACACCTTTCTGAACCCGGGTTCTGTATCTCTGCCGAAAGAGGGCAATATCCCGACCTATGCAATCCTCGAGGACGGCGTATTTACGATCAAAGGCTTTGACGGCACCGTCGTAAAACAGCTCACATTATAAGAGGGGACGGGAGAGTATGGAATTATATGAATTGATCGCCCCGTGCCACTTCGGCCTGGAGGCGGTGATGAAACGTGAAATTCTCGACCTCGGCTACGAAATCGAGCGCGTGGAGGATGGAAAAGTAACGTTTCTTGCAGATGCAGAGGGAATCGCCTACGCCAACCTGTTCCTTCGCACGACAGAGCGTATCCTGCTCAAAGTAGGACAGGTCCACGCCGAGACGTACGATGAACTCTTTGAAGCGACAAAAGCGCTCCAGTGGGAGAAATTTATCCCGAAAAACGGAAAGTTCTGGGTAACGAAGGCAAACTCCATCAAGAGTAAGCTCTTCAGCCCGTCCGATATCCAGTCGATCATGAAAAAAGCGATTGTCGAGCGATTGAAACAGGTCTACCACATGGAGTGGTTCCCGGAGGACGGTGCACAGTACCCGATCCGTGTTTCGATTTTAAAAGACGAGGTTACGATCGGACTCGATACCTCCGGCGTTTCCCTTCATAAGAGAGGCTACCGCAAGCTGACCGCGAAAGCGCCGATCACCGAGACCCTTGCCGCAGCACTTATCATGCTGACTCCGTGGAAGGGTGACCGGATTCTTGTCGATCCGTTCTGCGGAAGCGGTACGTTCCCGATCGAGGCGGCCATGATGGCGGCCGATATTGCACCGGGTCTCAACCGTTCTTTCCTTGCGGAGCAGTGGACGCACCTCGTGCCGAAAAAATGCTGGATGGATGCGGCGGAGGATGCACGCTACCGGATCCGGAACGATATTGAGACAGATATTCAGGGCTTTGATATCGACGGAGATGTCATCAAGAGTGCCAGAGAGAACGCAAAGCTGGCCGGTGTGGATCACCTGATCCATTTCCAGCAGCGTCCGGTTGCCGAGCTGTCGCACCCGAAAAAATACGGTTTTCTGATTACCAACCCGCCGTACGGTGAGCGCCTGGAGGACAAAAAAGATCTTCCGGCCCTGTATCAGACATTAGGAGAGCGGTACCGCGCTCTCGATTCCTGGTCGATGTATCTGATCACGAGCTACGAGGATGCCGAGCGGTATCTCGGCAAAAAGGCGGATAAAAACCGTAAAATTTACAATGGAATGCTGAAAACCTACTTTTACCAGTACGCGGGACCGAAGCCGCCGCGCCGGGAAAAAGAACAGAAATAATACAAATGGAGGAGCAATGCCGAATGATTTTTGGCGTTGCTCCTTTTTGATAACAAAAATTAAAAGAAGAATTTTAGAAAAGTTTAATATTTTCTTGAAATCACTGCACTACTGTGCTAAACTGTCCTCATGCGAAATTTTTTCATCAAGCGGAGGAAACCATGAACGGACAGGAGATCAGAGACAGGCTGCTGCATTCCTACGAGAGGAGCTACGATATCGTAAAGCCGTCCGAAGTAAACGGCCATACATACGATGCCTGTGCAAGCTACCACGAGAGCGGCGCAAAATACGTGCTCTCAAAGAAAGCAGAGCTGTGGAGGATCAGCTGTCATGAGCATGCGTATTTTAAAGCGGTGGAAGAACTGAACGACCAGGACGTCGAAACATTTCTGACGGACCTGACAGAATGGATAGAGCCAAAGGTGGTTCGCGAGGGGAAGGAAGTACCGGATACCGACCACATGTACACGCTGGTCACCGGTATTTTTTTTGCGGACAAACCGGTTGCGGACAGCGTAAAGAAGAAAATCCGAAAATATAAGTATTATAAAAATTACCGGTTTTCTTTGAGAGGCTACTGTCAGGTGCGGCTGCTCGTCTTTGATACGGCAGAACAGAAAGTGTTTGGAAACCGGGCGGCTTGGGAATTGGTAAAGGGGTATGCTAAGATGTTCCGATCTTAGTTATCTATAAATTTATTCTACCAAAAAGAGGGAGGAAAAAACAAATGAATAGTATTCTTGTACTGGTTGTCGGAATCGGCATTCTGATCGCCGGATACGTATTCTACGGAAAATGGCTTGCCGGGCAGTGGGGCGTTGATCCGAAACGGAAAACCCCTGCATTCACCGCGGAGGACGGTGTGGACTACGTTCCTGCCAAAGCTCCTGTCTTAATGGGACATCACTTCTCATCCATCGCAGGCGCAGGCCCGATCAACGGACCGATTCAGGCCGCTGTCTTTGGATGGGTTCCGGTTCTTTTATGGGTACTCATCGGCGGTATCTTTTTTGGAGGCGTTCATGATTACGGCGCACTGTTTGCATCCCTGCGCCACAAAGGACAGTCCATCGGCGAGGTTATCGCAGACACCATGGGAAGTAAAGCGAAAAAACTCTTTATCGTCTTCGCTTACCTGACCCTGATTCTTGTTGTTGCAGCCTTCGGTTCCATCGTTGCCAATACCTTCAAGGCAGCCTATACCGAGAGCGGCGCTGTCGATGTGGCAGCAAGTTCTGCAAATGCAACAACCGCTATGATTTCCATTCTGTTCATCGTACTCGCCGTTGTGTTCGGTTTCATGGTATACAGAAGAAATGTATCTCTTGGCGTTTCCACCATCGCAGGCGTTGCAGCTATTGTTGTCTGCGTTGTTGTTGGATTAAACTTCCATCCGATCTATCTCTCCGAGACAGCATGGATGGTAATCGTTGGTATCTATATCACCGTAGCTTCTGTTGCACCGGTCTGGATTCTGCTTCAGCCGCGTGACTACTTAAGCTCCTTCCTTCTGTACTTCATGATGATCGTAGCCGCTGCCGGTGTCATCGGAAGTGCTCTGATGGGCCATGCATCCCTGGATATCCCGGCATTCACCGGATTCAAAGATACGCTGGCTCCGACCGGAAGTTCTCTTGGATTTATGTTCCCGGCCCTGTTCGTAACCATCGCCTGCGGAGCAATTTCCGGATTCCATTCACTCGTTGGTTCAGGAACTACATCGAAACAGCTTGACAATGAGAAAAATGCCCGCCCGATCGCATACGGCGGTATGCTGATTGAGTGTGCACTTGCAATCGTATCTCTGTGTGCAGTCGGCTACATCTGGTCCAGATACGCAGACGGAACCACCGTTGTTCCGACCGCTGTATTTGCAACCGGTATCTCCGAGATGGTAGCAACCATTCCGGGACTTGGCGGATCGACCCATGTACTGTACTCTCTGCTGGTTCTGACTGTATCGGTATTCTGCCTGACTTCTCTGGATACCGCAACCCGTCTGGCAAGATACATGTTCCAGGAGTTCTGGCTTGAGCCGGGACAGACTTACAAAGAGGCAACCGGCTACAAAGCCGTTCTGACCAATCCGGTTGTATCAACCGTTATCACCGTAGTACTCGGCATCGGCCTTGGCCTGACCGGTTATTCCAAAATCTGGCCGCTGTTCGGTGCATCCAACCAGCTGCTGGCAGCCATCGGACTTCTTGCTGTTGCCACCTGGCTCGGAAAAGTCGGCAAAAACAACAAAATGTTCCTGTTCCCGATGGTATTCATGCTGATCGTAACCATCACATCCCTTGTACAGACCCTGATCGCAAACTTCAAGGGCCTTGGCGCAGGCGTTGGCATCGGCTGGTGCGTAGCACGTATCGTGCTGGCAGGCCTGCTTGTCATCCTGGCGCTGATCCTGGCTTTCGATGGATTCAAGACTCTGGCAAATCAGAAAAAAGCAAAATAATGTGTGATTACAAAAAAAGGCTCCCGGATAAAACGGGGGTCTTTTTTTGTGACAGGGTTCTTGTGTTTGCGTCACACATACGGTATAATGATCGCAAGTTATTTCAGCGTGAAAGAAGGAAAACGGTTATGAAAAAAATTGTATTTGCAACAGGAAATGCCGGCAAAATGAAAGAAATCCGTGAAATCCTTGCGGATCTGCCGGTGGAAATTTATTCGATGAAAGAAGCCGGCATTTCGGTCGAGATCGATGAGAACGGCAAAACCTTTGAGGAGAATGCAAAAATCAAAGCACAGACCGTTGCCGGATGCACAGACGGCGACACGATCGTGCTGGCGGATGACTCCGGTCTGGAAGTGGATGCCTTAAACGGCGAGCCTGGTGTCTATTCGGCAAGATATATGGGAGAGGATACGTCCTACCGCATCAAAAATCAGAGCCTCGTTGACCGCCTGGAGGGCGTGCCGGTGGAAAAAAGAACGGCACGATTCGTCTGTGTGATTGCAGCCGCCTTCCCGGATGGAACAGTCTGTACCACCAAAGGAACGATCGAGGGAAAAATCGGTTACGAGGAACGCGGGGAGAACGGTTTTGGCTATGACCCGATTTTCTATCTGCCGGATATGAGCCGCACGACCGCAGAACTTTCTCCGGAAGAGAAAAACGCAGTCAGCCACAGAGGAAAAGCACTGGCGGCGATGAAAGAACAGATTGCATCATATTTGAAATAAGAAGAGGGAAGAGAATGAGTATGAAATTTCTGATAGTGAGCGATACCCATGGACGGATGTATAACCTTGAGGAGGCCATGGAACGTGAGGAGTTCGACGGCATGATCCACTGCGGTGACGTGGAAGGGATGGATGACCTGATCAAATCCAAGGTAAACGGCCCGTGCTATATGGTCATGGGAAATAATGACTGGTTTTCAAACCTCCCGGCGGAGATTCAGGTGAACATTGATGATTACCGTGCCTTTATCACACACGGTCATAACTACGGCGTATCGCTCGGCCTGGAGGGAATCTATGCGGAGGCGCTTTCCAGGGGTGTGGATATCGTACTGTTCGGCCATACGCACCGGCCGGTCGCAGAAAAGCGTGGAAATCTCTGGATTGTCAATCCGGGCAGCCTCACGTATCCGCGTCAGATGGGAAGAAAACCAAGCTATGCCATGCTGACGATCAATGAAGAGCATGAGCTTTCGGTGGAAATCAAGTATCTGGATTAAAAAACGGGTCGAAAAAGGGCGGAAAACAGCCCGAAATCGAATGAATTATCGCAACTAACATGACTATTCCAAAGAAAACAGGGTAGTACCGGAGCAGGTTCTGACTAATTCTTAAAAAGTTTGTCAAAAAAATACAATTTAGGTGTTGACAGATGAGAAAAGATATGATAAGATCTCTTTGTTGTCCGGTGAGAACAAAACAACACAAAAAACATTTTGAAAAAAATGAAAAAAAGTGTTGACAAACCGAAAACAATGTAATATAATAAATCTTGCGTCGAGCGCGAAAGGGTTAAACGCAAATCGGGAAACCTTGTTTACGGGGTGTGGCTCAGCTTGGCTAGAGCGCCTGGTTTGGGACCAGGAGGTCGCAGGTTCGAATCCTGTCACCCCGATGTCGTGCGGGTGTAGTTCAATGGTAGAACACCAGCCTTCCAAGCTGGATACGTGGGTTCGATTCCCATCACCCGCTTGCTGCTACAATTTTGTAGAAGCTGTGTGCTTGTAGCTCAGTTGGATAGAGCAACGGCCTTCTAAGCCGTGGGTCGGGGGTTCGAATCCCTCCAAGCACGCTTCACTAAAATTAAATAGTGAAAAAGACTGTAAGTCGTAATTATGGTGGGTATAGCGCAGTTGGTTAGCGCGCCAGATTGTGGCTCTGGAGGCCAAGGGTTCGAATCCCTTTATCCACCCTGCCAGCAAGGCGAAACATTGGGCTATCGCCAAGCGGTAAGGCACAGCACTTTGACTGCTGCATTCGCTGGTTCGAATCCAGCTAGCCCAGTTGGATGCAAAAGTATACGGAGCATTAGCTCAGTCGGTAGAGCACTTGACTTTTAATCAAGTTGTCCGGGGTTCGAATCCCCGATGCTTCACTAAATAACCCATAGAAAACGCCCATGGAGGTTTTCTATGGGGTTTTTCTTTTTTGAAAAAATAATATGCGGTTATGACGGAATTGGCAGACGTGCAGGATTTAGGTTCCTGTGCCTTTCGGCGTGTGGGTTCGAGTCCCACTAACCGCAGAAAAATCCACAGCAGTAAAATGACAAAAATCAGATTCTAAATAATTGCAGCAAAAATATTCGCGCATCAAATATCTTAAAAACTCCAAACAGAACCGAAAATCAAATAGAGAATAGATAGAGGAAAAATGGTATGACAAGAGAAAAGTATGAGTCATTGCCTTTGAGCATGCTGAAAGCGCTGGCAAAATCCAGAAACATGAAGGGGATTTCCACCCTGCGGAAAGAAGCGCTGATTGAGCGGATGCTGGAAGAAGATCAGAAAGAAAACCAGAAAAACATGGAAGAGCCGGCGGTTCTAAAAGAGGAAAAAAAGACGGAAACTGTACAGGATCAGAATCAGGAACCGCAGGAAAAGCGGGAGGACGGTATGGAGCGCCAGAATCGGGAAACCTCGGAAAACGGCACCGCGCGCCCGTACCAGAGACCGCGGTATGTCCGCCGGGAAGAGCGCAGTGAAAACGGAGAGCGCCAGGAGTACCGTCCAAGAGCGCCGCGTTTCAATGAGCGTAGATTTCAGGAACCACGGAATTATAATCAGAATAACCGTGAGGAAGAGCAAAGACAGGAGCCGCGTCAGGAAGCAGGGCAGGAAATGAGACAGGAGCCGCTGCGTCAGGAAGCAAGACCAGAGACGAGACAGGAACCGCGTCAGGAAACCAGCACGCTCGACAGCGGCCAGGAGGCCTGCGGCATCCTCGAGGTCATGCCGGACGGATTTGGATTTATCCGCTCCGACAACTATATGCCGGGCGACAGCGATGTCTACGTTTCTCCGTCCCAAATCCGCCGTTTCGGACTGAAAACGGGAGATATCATCCGTGGAAACACGAGAGTAAAGTCCGCAACCGAAAAATTCAGCGCCCTTTTATACTTAAAGAGCGTCAACAATCTGCCGCTCGACCAGATCATGCGCCGCGGCAATTTCGAAGATATGACACCGGTCTTCCCGGATGAGCGGCTGCGCCTTGAGCGCCCGGGCGGAAGCATGGCGATGCGGATCGTGGATCTTGTAAGTCCGATCGGAAAAGGCCAGCGAGGCATGATCGTCTCCCCGCCGAAAGCCGGAAAAACGACGCTTTTGAAGGATGCGGCAAAATCCATCCTGCGGAACAACCCGGAGATGTATCTGATCATCCTTCTGATCGACGAGCGGCCGGAGGAGGTCACCGACATTAAAGAAGCGATTCAGGGATCGAATGTGGAAGTCATCTATTCCACCTTCGATGAGCAGCCGGAGCACCACAAACGCGTGTCCGAGATGGTCATTGAGCGCGCGAAACGTCTTGTGGAGAGTAAAAAAGACGTTACGATCTTCATCGACAGCATCACACGTCTCGCCAGAGCTTACAACCTGACCGTTCCGCCGAGCGGCCGTACCCTTTCCGGCGGTATCGATCCGGCAGCACTCTACATGCCGAAACGGTTCTTCGGCGCGGCCAGAAACATGCGCGAGGGCGGAAGCCTGACGATTCTTGCAACGGCGCTTGTGGACACCGGAAGCAAGATGGACGATGTCGTTTACGAGGAATTCAAAGGCACCGGAAACATGGAACTCGTGCTCGACCGGAAACTGCAGGAACGCCGCGTCTTCCCGGCCATCGACATAGCCAAATCGGGAACAAGAAGAGAAGATCTGCTTCTGACACCGGATGAGCAGGAGGCCGTTTACAATATGCGGAAGGCATTAAACGGCATGAAATCCGAGGAAGCCGTGGAAAATATTCTGAACATGTTTGCCCGCACCGGAAACAACGGCGAACTGATTCAAATTTTAAAAAAACAAAAAATAGTATAAGGCTTGCAATTTTCAAAATTGTGTGATACAATGAGAAAGCTGTGCAAGGTTGATGAGATTTTGTCAGCCTGAAATACGAAATCATCAGAGTAAATCTGAGAAGATAACAATATTAAGAAGAGGTGAATAAAATGAGAGAAGGAATCCATCCAGAATACCATCAGGCAACTGTTACCTGCAACTGCGGAAATACTTTTGTAACAGGTTCTACCAAGAAAGAGATCCACGTTGAGATCTGTTCTAAATGCCATCCGTTCTACACTGGCCAGCAGAAAGCTGCTGCAGCTCGTGGACGTATCGAGAAGTTCAACAAGAAATACGGCATGAAATAAGAATTGAATCAAGCAAGATGAAAAACGGGCTGAGGTTGGAAGATCTCAGCCCGTTCTTGCGTTACGGATGCAGAAAATCCCCTTTGAGGAGGTAAACGTAAATTATGAAATCATCCAATATTGGCGGCCAGGCCGTGATGGAAGGCGTCATGATGATGAACAAGGACCGCTATTCCGTCGCAGTACGCCGGCCGGACGGGGAGATTGAGGTTAAAGTAGAGCAGCACAAGCCGCTGACGAAGCACAAGGAGCTCTTAAAAGTTCCGATTCTGCGCGGTGTCTTCAGCTTTGCCGATTCGATGATCGTCGGCATGAGTTCCCTTATGTACTCCGCTTCGTTCTATGAGGACGAGGAGGAGGAAAAGAAAAAGCCGGCGACGAAAGAGGAAGAGGAGCAGCAGAAAGCGAAAAAAGAAAAGACAGACAAGCTGATGATGTACGGAACCGTCACATTTTCCGTTGTCATCGCCGTCGTTCTCTTTCTGATGGTGCCGTACTTCCTGTCCGAACTGCTGCGCAAAGCGGGAGCCGGAACGACACTGACTGCGGTGGCAGAGGCCTTTGTGCGTGTGGCACTGTTCCTCGGCTATCTGGCAGCCATTTCCCGTATGGAAGACATTCAGCGCGTGTTCATGTACCACGGCGCCGAGCATAAATGCATCAACTGCGTTGAGCACGGTCTGGAACTGAACGTGGAAAACGTCTTAAAGAGTTCCCGGGAGCACAAGCGCTGCGGAACGAGCTTTCTGATGTACGTCATCGTCATCAGCATCATCTTTTTCATGTTCATCCGGGTCGATTCCCCGGTGCTGAAAATTGTGATCCGCCTGCTTCTCATTCCGGTGATCGCGGGAGTTTCGTATGAAATTATCCGCCTGGCGGGAAAAAGTGACAATAAACTGGTCAACCTGATCAGTAAACCGGGCCTGATGCTGCAGCACCTGACGACGCGCGAGCCGGATGCCGAGATGGCAGAGGTTGCGATCGCCGCTGTGGAGGCTGTGTTTGACTGGAGAGCGTACCTGAACGAAAACTTTGGTTATACGTACCCGGCCAAAACCGAAAAAAAAGAACATGAGGAGCCGTGACCGATGAGTGTGCACGATAGAAAAAACTTGAAATCTGCACTGGAATCCGCTATTCTGTACTTACAAAAGCAGGGGGTGGAGGAGGCCCGGCAGGACGCATGGCTTTTACTGGAGCATGTCTGCGGGATCAGCCACAGCACCTACTTTGTACACAGTGAAGATGAAATGCCAAAAGAACAGCAGGAGCAGTACGAAGCGCTGGTCAGAAAGCGCGGCGAACACATTCCGCTGCAGCAGCTGACCGGAGAGGCGTGGTTCTACGGAATCCCTTTTTTTGTGAATGAGCATGTACTGATTCCGCGGCAGGACACCGAGATTCTTGTGGAGGAAGCGCTCCGCGGCCTTCCAAAAGATGCACGGATTCTCGATCTCTGCACCGGTTCGGGATGCATTCTCATATCGCTTCTTGTGACGAGAGAGGACTGCACTGGAATCGGCGCGGATCTCTCCGAGAAAGCCTTACAGGTTGCGGAAAAGAACGGCGCACAGGCGGGCGGACGGGCATCGTTCGTAAAGAGCAACTTATTTGAAAACATCGAGGGAACCTTCGATGTGATCGCAAGCAATCCGCCGTATATCCGCACGGATGTGATTGAAACGCTGATGCCGGAGGTGCGCGACCATGAGCCGCGGATGGCACTCGACGGCAGTGCGGACGGTCTTGTCTTTTACCGGAAGATTACAGAGCAGGCAGGAAGCTATTTAAAAGAGGGCGGAAAGCTCTGTTTTGAAATTGGATATGCTCAGGGAGATGAAGTGCGGGAGCTGATGGAAACCCACGGCTTTGCCGATGTACAGGTTCTGAAAGATCTGGCAGGCCTGGACCGCGTGGTGACCGGTATCTGGCACAAAAAACCCTGACAGAAATGAATTTTAATTTTGACACCATAATGACATCATAAACAGACGAAAACAGCAAAAAGGAGCAGTCATTTTATGTTTGATAAACTTGATGATATCCTCATGCGTCTCGAGGAGGTACTGAATCAGTTAAGCGAGCCGGACGTCGCTGCCGATGCGGCGAAGTTCCAGAAGCTGATGAAGGAGCAGGCAGAACTCCAGCCGATCGCAGACGCATATAAGGACTATAAAACACAGAAACAGACCATCGAAGAGAGCCTGATGCTTCTTGAGGAGGAATCCGACGAAGAGATGCGCGAAATGCTGAAAGAAGAGCTCTCCGATGCGAAAAAACGCGTAGAGGAGCTGGAGCAGGAGCTCAAAGTCCTGCTTCTGCCGAAAGACCCGAACGATGACAAGAACGTTATCGTAGAGTTCCGCGCAGGTGCCGGCGGAGACGAGGCGGCACTCTTTACCGCAGAAATCTGCCGTATGTACATCAAATACGCAGAGAGCCGCGGCTGGAAAACAGAGCTGACCAGCGCCGATGAAAACGGAATCGGCGGCTTTAAAGACGCAACACTTCTGATCAACGGAGCAGGCGCGTACTCCCGGATGAAGTACGAGAGCGGCACGCACCGCGTACAGCGTGTGCCGGAAACCGAGTCCGGCGGAAGAATCCATACCTCAACCATGACCGTAGCGATCATGCCGGAGGTGGACGACGTCGAAGTACAGATCGACCCGAAAGATTACAAATTCGATGTATTCCGTGCTTCCGGAAACGGCGGCCAGTGTGTCAATACGACCGACTCAGCAGTCCGTCTGACCCACTTCCCGAGCGGCATCGTCATTTCCTGCCAGGATGAGAAATCACAGTTAAAGAATAAGGACAAGGCACTGAAGATTCTGCGTGCCCGTCTGTACGACTTAGAGCAGCAGAAACAGCACGATGAGATGGCCGAGCTTCGAAAGAGCCAGGTCGGAACGGGAGACCGCTCTGAGAAGATCCGTACGTACAACTTCCCGCAGGGACGTGTGACGGATCACAGAATCAAACTGACCTTATACAAACTGGACGCCATTATGAACGGCGATCTGGATGAAATCATCGACAGTCTGATTGCAGCCGATCAGGCCGCAAAGCTGAGCAGCATGCAGGAAGAAGCATAATAATAAACGCTGCGAGTCACGATTGGTCTACAGGATCGATTGTTGATAGAATAAACAAGAGAAAAAAGGGGAAAAGAGAAAGGGAAAACGCTATGAAGAAAACAGCACTTGTGATCATGGCAGCCGGAATCGGCAGCAGATTTGGAAAGGGAATCAAACAGCTTGAGCCAGTAGGACCAAACGGGGAGATCATCATGGATTATTCCATCCACGATGCACTGGAAGCCGGCTTCAACAAAGTAGTCTTCATCATCCGCAAGGATCTGGAGAAAGATTTTAAGGAAGTCATCGGCAACCGCATCAGCAAAATCACAGAGGTGGAATATGCATTCCAGGAGCTCGATGATCTGCCGGCAGGCTTTGCAAAACCGGAAGGCCGTACCAAACCGTGGGGAACCGGCCAGGCCGTTCTTGCCTGCAAAGGTCTTGTAAAAGAGCCGTTTGCTGTTATCAATGCTGATGACTATTACGGAAAAGATCCGTTCGTAAAACTGCACGACTACCTTGTACAGGAGCATGATGTGGATGAAGTTATGCCGATCTCCATGGCAGGATTCGTGCTTGGAAACACCTTAAGTGACAACGGCGGTGTTACAAGAGGTGTCTGCGTCGTTGATGAAAACGGAAATCTGACTGGTGTCAACGAGACGAAAAACATCGTAAAGACCGCAGAGGGCGCAGGCGTTGAAAAAGAAGACGGAACGGTTGATCCGATCGACAAAAACTCGCTTGTTTCCATGAACATGTGGGGACTGCAGCCGGAGTTCATTGATCTTCTGGAGAAAGGCTTTGTTGAATTCCTTTCTGCACAGAAAGAGGGAGATGTAAAAGGCGAGTACCTCCTTCCGATCTACATCGACGAGCTGCTGCACGCAGGAAAAGCAGAAGTAAAAGTTCTTCCGACCGACGCAGAGTGGTTCGGCGTAACGTATCAGGAAGACAAAGCTTCCGTAACAGAAGCATTCCGCAAACTGATTGCGGACGGCGTATACAGCGAGAAGCTGTACGACTAATTACGATATTTTGTTATTTGAGTGAATAACCAGAAAAAGCGTGTTTGAATGATTGCAAAAAATTTCAGACACGCTTTCTGCCCGAAAGGGGAAAGGAGCATACCATGGGTAAATATTTTGGAACAGATGGATTTCGCGGAGAAGCAAACATTGATCTGACGGTTGAGCATGCATATAAAGTGGGAAGATTCCTCGGATGGTATTTCGGAAAAGACCACAAAGCACAGATCGTCATTGGAAAAGACACCAGACGCTCCAGCTACATGTTCGAATATTCGCTGGTAGCAGGACTGACCGCATCGGGAGCAGACGCTTATCTGCTGCATGTAACGACCACCCCGAGCGTTTCCTATGTTGTCCGTACCGAAAACTTTGACTGCGGAATTATGATCTCCGCCAGCCACAACCCGTTCTATGACAACGGAATCAAAGTCATCAACGGCCTGGGACAGAAACTGGAAGCCGACATCGAAGCGCAGATCGAAGCCTACATCGACGACGGAACACCGAAGATCCCGTTCGCAACGAGAGAAGACATCGGACGTACCGTGGATTTTGCAGCCGGAAGGAACCGCTACATTGGACACCTGATCTCGATTCCGACAAAATCCTTTAAAAACATGAGAGTCGGACTCGACTGCTCCAACGGAAGTGCCTCTTCCGTAGCCAAGAGCGTGTTTGATGCCATCGGCGCCAAGACATATGTGATCCACAACGAGCCGGACGGAACAAACATCAACTGCGGCTGTGGTTCCACCCACATCGAAGAGCTTCAGAAATATGTAAGAGAGAAACACCTCGATGTCGGATTTGCCTACGACGGAGACGCAGACCGCTGCATCGCTGTCGATGAGCTGGGAAATGTGGTAGACGGAGACCTGATCATGTATGTCTGCGGTAAATACTTAAAAGAAAAAGGCCAGTTAAACGGAGATACGATTGTGACCACGATCATGTCAAACCTCGGTCTTTACAAAGCGTGTGACCGCGCCGGTATCCGGTATGAGAAGACGGCAGTCGGCGACAAATACGTGTGCGAGAACATGATGGCAAACGGCTATTCTCTCGGCGGAGAGCAGTCCGGCCACATCATTTTCAGCAAGCACGCGACGACCGGTGACGGAATCCTGACCTCCCTGATGGTGATGGAAGTGCTGATAGATAAGAAACTCCCGCTCAGCACCCTGACAGCCGAGGTAGTGATTTACCCGCAGCTCTTAAAGAATGTCCGCGTGGCAAACAAAGCAGCTGCAAAGGCCAACCCGGCAGTACAGAAAGCAATAGAAGACGTAGCAGAGGCCCTGGGCGATGACGGACGCATCCTCGTAAGAGAGAGCGGCACCGAGCCGGTGATCCGTGTCATGGTGGAAGCACCGGACGACGCAACGTGTGCAAAATACGTAGACCAGGTTGTTTCTGTGATGCATAAAGAAGGACTTGTGACAGAATGAAAAAAAGACTGGTAATCTTTTTTCTGGCGGCGGCAATGGTGCTTGGCGGCTGTGAAAATAAAAATTCAAAGCTTTATAAAAAGGGCATCGAGGCGCTCGAACAGAAGGACTACGTAACGTCGATTGCGATGCTGGAGGGAGCCGTAAAGGCAGGCGACCGACTGGCGGAGAGCTACCGGTCGCTCGGCATCGCTTATCTGAAAAGCCAGGAGTATGACAAGGCAAAAGAGGCTTTCAAGAGCAGTCTTTCGAGCATGAAGCACAAAGACGCGGAGTTTTCGCGCGATGTCATGTATTACGAGGCGGAAACCTGCGTACAGGCCGGAGATCTGGATGGAGCCATTGAGATCTGCACCAATATTCAGGAAGAAAAGGCCGATGCCGATGCGCTGTTCCTTAGGGGACGCGCGTACTTCCTGCAGAAGAATTACGAGCAGGCGAAGGTGGATTTTGATGCGGCAGTGGAGACGAAGGAGAGCTATCAGCTCTGCCTTGACATTTACGAGCTGTATCAGGAGAGCAGCATGAAGGCGGACGGAGACCGTTACCTCGAAGCGGCAGTGAAGATTGAGTCGAAAACGACCGAGGATTATTATAACATCGGCTGCGCATACTACTATCTGGAGGAGCAGGACGAGGCGGTCAAAGCGTTCTCGAAGGCAATGAAGGACGGCAGCAGCGCGGCGATGGAAATGCTCGGCGAGGTTTACCTTTCCAATGGTCAGAACGACGAGGCGAAAGCACTGTTTTCTTCGTATCTTTCGACAGATGGCTTTGCGGCGGCAGCAAACAACGGGCTGGCGCTCTGCGCACTTGCGGAAAACGACACGGACAGTGCACTCTCGTATATCGAGGAAGGACTCAAAACGGCGGAGGATTCCGACCGGGAAAATCTGCTGTTCAACCAGATTGTATCCTATGAAAAACGGGCGGATTTTGATACCGCGAAGTCGCTGATGGCGGATTTTCTGGCAGCATACCCGGAAAACACCGCGGCGCAGCGGGAAAATACGTTTCTCCAGAACCGATAACAGACGGAGGAAGTTGAATTGTTTGATTTAAGAGAAGAACAGGAGCGCGTGATTCTGGTCGGCGTACAGGAAAACGGCGGCGCAAACGCAGAAGAATCGCTCGACGAGCTGGCGGAACTGGCCAGCACCGCCGGTGCGAAGGTGGAGGGCCGCCTGGTGCAGGTGCGAGAGGCCATTCATCCGGGAACGTACATCGGAAAAGGAAAATTAGAGGAGTTGAAAATTCTGGTGCGCGCCTGCGATGCGACGGGCATCATCTGCGACGATGAGCTCTCCTCGATCCAGTTAAAAGGGCTGGAGGAAGCACTGGAATGCAAGATCATGGACCGTACGCTTTTGATCCTGGATATCTTTGCGGCGCGCGCCGTGAGCAGCGAGGGTAAAATCCAGGTTGAGCTGGCCCAGTTAAAGTACCGTGCGTCCCGACTTTCCGGCCTTGGCACATCGCTTTCCCGTCTCGGCGGCGGAATCGGTACGAGAGGACCGGGAGAGAAAAAGCTGGAAACCGACCGGCGCCTGATCCGCACGCGTATTACGCAGTTAAAACGTGAGCTTGAGGAAGTACGCCAG
The DNA here is from genome assembly GCF_003480845.1 of Blautia sp. TM10-2. Lineage (NCBI taxonomy): Bacteria > Bacillati > Bacillota > Clostridia > Lachnospirales > Lachnospiraceae > Blautia > Blautia sp. TM10-2. Next base: position 142,264 of record NZ_QUJZ01000005.1, read on the forward strand.
CACAGAGAGCTCCTTCGTGAAGGCAGAAAACGTTCCAAAATCCCGGTAGCGGCGCTCGTAGGCTATACGTCAGCGGGAAAGAGCAGTCTTTTAAATGCACTGACAGGATCGGAAATTCTGGCAGATGCAATGCTGTTTTCCACGCTGGATACGACGACGCGGTCACTGACCCTTCCGGATGGACAGGAAATCCTGCTGACCGATACGGTTGGATTTATCAATAAGCTGCCACATCATCTGATCGATGCATTCCGCAGTACGCTGGAGGAAGCACGGTATGCCGACTATATTCTCCACGTTGTGGATACGTCAAATCCGCAGATGGAGCTGCAGATGCAGGTCGTGTACGATACGCTGCGGGAACTGAAAGTTGAGGACAAAAAGATCGTCACCCTGCTGAACAAGCAGGATAAGCTTCTCGCCCCGATGGTTGTAAAAGATTTCCGGGCAGACGCGAGCCTTGCGGTCTCTGCCAAAACAGGACAGGGACTCGAAGACCTCAAAAATTTACTCTCCTCGTGGATGATGGAGGGCAAAATCTATATCGAGCGCCTCTATCCGTACGATAAGGCGGGAACGATTTCACTGATCCGCGGATACGGAATTCTGCTCGAAGAAGAATATCTGCCGGAAGGCATCCGCGTAAAAGCCTATGTACCGAAGGATATCTATCCGAGGGTATAGAGGTATGGCAAGCGGGCTTAAAAACGGCAGTACATCCCTTTAAGCGCCGTACAGCGCCGAAAAATGGAAGGGACAGAATACAAGTAAAAGTACCATATCTAGTGATGTTAGAAAATTTCACACTAGATATGGTACTTTTTACTATTGACGGGAGAAACATGCTCTGCTATCATATGGTTCAGACACTGCAAAGAGTGGAACCTTAAAAAGGCCTTGCAGAAACGGTTGAATTAACAGGAGGGATTCCATGTTTCAGGTAGAAAAGAGAGACGGAACGATTGCAGAGTTCCAGATGAAAAAGATTACCGATGCGATTGGAAAAGCATTCGGCGCAAAAGATATGCAGTTCAGCGATGACATGCTTCAGATGCTGGCACTGCGCGTAACAGCGGACTTTCAGTCCAAGATCAAAGACGGAAAAATTTCAGTGGAGGCAATTCAGGACAGCGTGGAGAACGTGCTGATCCAGTGCGGCTACGCAGAAGTGGCAAAAGCTTACATTCTGTACCGCAAGCAGAGGGAAAAAATCCGCAACATGAAATCGACGATCGTAGACTACAAAGAGATCGTGGACAGCTACGTAAAAGTAGAGGACTGGCGTGTCAAAGAGAATTCGACCGTAACGTATTCTGTCGGCGGTCTGATCTTAAGCAATTCCGGCGCGATCACAGCCAACTACTGGTTATCAGAGATTTATGATGACGAGATCGCCGAGGCACACCGCAACGCGGATATTCACATCCACGACCTGTCGATGCTGACCGGCTACTGTGCAGGATGGTCGTTAAAACAGCTCATCAAAGAAGGACTTGGCGGCATCAACGGAAAGATTACTTCTTCTCCGGCAAGACATCTTTCGGTTCTGTGCAACCAGATGGTCAACTTCCTCGGCATTATGCAGAACGAGTGGGCAGGTGCGCAGGCATTTTCTTCATTTGATACGTATCTGGCGCCGTTCGTCAAAGTGGACAACTTAAGCTACGGCGAAGTGAAGAAGTGCATCGAGGCGTTTATCTACGGCGTCAACACACCGAGCCGCTGGGGAAGCCAGGCACCGTTCTCCAACATCACACTCGACTGGACCGTACCGGATGACCTCGCGGAGCTTCCGGCGATCGTCGGCGGCAAGGAGATGGACTTCAAGTACAAAGACTGTAAAAAAGAGATGGATATGGTCAACAAAGCGTTCATCGAGACGATGATCGAGGGAGATGCCAACGGAAGAGGCTTCCAGTACCCGATCCCGACCTACTCCATCACATCCGATTTTGACTGGTCCGATACGGAGAATAACCGTCTGCTGTTCGAAATGACTGCAAAATACGGTACCCCGTACTTCTCCAACTACATCAACAGCGATATGAAACCAAGCGACGTGCGCTCCATGTGCTGCCGTCTCCGCCTGGATCTGCGTGAGCTTCGAAAGAAAACCGGCGGATTCTTCGGTTCCGGCGAGAGCACCGGATCGGTCGGCGTTGTCACCATCAATATGCCGCGTATCGCATATCAGTCCAAAGATGAGAAAGAGTTCTACCGCCGTCTCGATCATATGATGGATATTGCCGCACGTTCGTTAAAGACGAAACGTGAGGTCATTACCCGCCTCCTGGACGAGGGACTGTATCCATATACGAAACGGTACCTTGGAACGTTTGAGAACCACTTCTCAACCATCGGTCTGATCGGTATGAACGAGGCCGGCTTAAATGCCGCATGGCTCGGAAAGGGTCTGGAGGATCCGAAGACACAGCAGTTTACGAAAGAAGTTCTGAACCATATGAGAGAGCGTCTTTCTGATTACCAGGAGGAGTACGGCGATCTGTACAACCTTGAGGCAACTCCGGCGGAGTCGACCGCATACCGTCTGGCAAAACACGACCGTGCAAAATGGCCGGATATCAAGACCGCAGGCCATGAGGGAGATACCCCGTACTACACCAACAGCTCCCATCTGCCGGTGGACTATACCGAGGATATTTTCTCTGCGCTTGATATTCAGGATGATCTGCAGACGCTGTACACCTCGGGAACTGTATTCCATGCGTTCCTTGGCGAAAAACTGCCGGACTGGAAAGCAGCAGCTTCCCTTGTGCGGAAGATTGCAGAGAACTACAAACTGCCGTACTACACGCTGTCCCCGACGTATTCTGTCTGTGCGAACGACGGCTATCTCGCCGGCGAGCATTTTGCATGTCCGATCTGTGGAAAAGAGGCAGAGGTTTACAGCCGTATCACGGGATATTACCGTCCGGTCAAGAACTGGAACGACGGAAAACGCCAGGAGTACAAGAACAGAACTGTATATGATATCATCCACTCCAAATCGCCGGAGCAGAAAATGAAATCGTACGGCGCAGCAGAGAAGCTGGCAGAGCAGGCCGCTGGAAAAGAAGAGCCGAAAGCCGCTGCAGCAGCAGATAAAATCGAGGAAGACGGCATGTACCTGTTCACGACAAGCACCTGCCCGAACTGCAAAATGGCAAAAGAAATGCTCGCCGAGGAGCAGTATGAGGTGATCGACGCAGAGCGTCACCCGGATCTTGCCGCACAGTACGGCATCATGCAGGCACCGACTCTTCTCGTTGTGGAGGACGGCCAGGCGCAGAAGATTGTGAATGCTTCCAATATCCAGAAATATGTGGATGAATATCTCTCCTAAATCTGTGCGCATATAGTTGCAGGAAAGAACAAACAGAGTTATAATAGGAAAAAGCGATACCCTCGCCTGGGCATCCCGGGTGGGGGTATTATTATGGCGCTGAGCACAGCAGAAATCGGCCCGGTGGACCGGTTTCACTTACAGAAGGGAGAAAAATTATGGGATACAGCCAGGACACAATCTGTGTACAGGGAGGATGGCAGCCGAAAAACGGTGAGCCGCGTGTACTTCCGATTTACCAGAGCACAACATTCAAATATGCAACCAGCGAGGAAATGGGAAAATTGTTCGATCTGGAGGAAGAGGGATATTTCTATTCCCGTCTGCAGAACCCGACGAACGACGTCGTAGCACAGAAAATCTGCGATCTGGAGGGCGGCGTGGCAGCCATGCTCACATCTTCCGGCCAGGCGGCAACGATGCTTGCTGTTACCAACATCTGTGAGGCAGGCGACCACGTTGTCTGCGCGGCAAAGGTTTACGGAGGAACCTCCAACCTGCTCGCCGTTACCTTAAAACGATTCGGCATCGAGACTACCCTCGTGGATCAGGATGCGCCGGCAGAGGAGCTGGAAAAAGCATTCCAGCCGAACACCAAAGCTGTCTTTGCCGAGACGATTTCCAACCCGGCAGGTGTTGTACTTGACATTGACAAGTTTGTTAAACTTGCACATGAGCACGGCGTTCCGATGATCTGCGACAACACCTTTGCAACCCCGATTAACTGCCGTCCGTTCGAGTTCGGTGTAGATATTGTCACCCATTCCACCACAAAATACATGGACGGCCATGCAATGGCGCTCGGCGGAGCGATTGTCGATTCCGGAAACTTTGACTGGGATGCGCATGCAGACAAATTCCCGGGCCTTACTACACCGGACGAATCGTACCACGGCGTGATTTATACGCAGAAATTCGGTAAAAAAGCGTATATCACAAAAGCAACCGCACAGCTGATGCGTGATATGGGAGCGTGCCAGTCCCCGCAGAATGCATTCCTGACGAATGTCGGTCTGGAGACCCTGCACCTGCGCGTGGAGCGTCACTGCAGAAATGCCGAGAAAGTGGCAGAGTTCCTGAAAAACCACCCGAAGGTAGCATGGGTTGAGTACGCAGGCCTTGCAGACAGCAAATACCATGCGCTGGCAGAAAAATACATGCCGAACGGAACCTGCGGCGTTCTCTGCTTCGGACCAAAGGGCGGAAGAGACGGCGCGATGCGCTTCACGAACGGCCTGAAAATGGTAGCAATTGTAACACACGTTGCCGATGCAAGAAGCTGCGTTCTGCACCCGGCAAGCCATACCCACCGCCAGCTGAACGATCAGCAGCTCATCGAAGCCGGTGTTCTGCCGGATCTGATCCGTCTGTCGGTCGGCATTGAGGATGTGAACGATATCATTGCAGACCTTGATCAGGCGCTTGCGAACGTATAAAGATACAAAAAACAGGATGTGAAAAGGAGCGTATTGGTAAAATGGAAGAAATGGCAAAGAAACGCGTAAAAGATTCTGAGACAGAGCAGTCGTATCTTCTGATGCACCGCCATATCAACGGCTATGGCCGTCTGTTCGGCGGCCAGCTGGTCGCGTGGATCGATGAGCTTGCCGGTCTGGTGGGACGCCGCCACTGCGGCCACGAAATCACCACCGCGTGCATCGACAATCTGAACTTCAAGCATCCTGCTTTTCTGAACGACACCGTCGTGCTGGTCGGAAGAATGACGTATGTCGGACGCACCTCAATGGAGGTGCGCGTCGACACGTACGTGGAAGAGCTTGCGACCGGCATTCGGAAAATGATCAACCGTGCCTACGTGGTGATGGTGGCCATCGACGAGAACGGCCGCGCACTTCCCGTCCCGGGCCTGATTCTGGAATCCCCGGAGCAGGAGGCCGAGTGGGAGGGCGGAAAACGCCGCTATGAACTGCGAAAAGAGCGTCACAGAGAGGGGTTCTAAGTTGACGTTTACCCGCACATTTGCAGAATCCACCGGGGCGTTTACCGGAGCTGTCTTCGTGCATTCTGAAAATTTCATTTAAAAAAAATCCCGCCGTGTCCCTTGACAGGCGGGATTTTCCATGTTAAGGTAAAGGCAGTTATACGACTGACGGAAGTGGAAATGACCACAGGGAGTATAGCGTGAGAAGAGGCCGACCGTCTGGGCAGAAGAATGCTTGGGGGAGTGGGTCTGTTTTTTTATCCAAAAACAGAAAATCCCATTCCAGCCACATTGAAAAGGAGAACAGAAGATGAAAAAAGTATCACTGGAACAGGAATTAAAAGGAAATGCATATCCAGGAAGAGGAATTGTGATCGGCAGATCCAAAGACGGCACAAAAGCCGTTGCCGGATACTTTATTATGGGCAGAAGCCAGAACAGCCGTAACCGTGTCTTTGTTGAGGAGGGTGAGGGAATCCGCACACAGGCGTTTGATCCGTCGAAGCTGGAAGATCCGAGCCTGATCATCTACGCACCGGTACGCGTTCTGGGAAATGATACGATCGTAACAAACGGAGACCAGACCGATACCGTATACGAAGGACTGGAGCAGGGAAAAACGTTTGAGGTATCCCTTAGAAGCAGAGAGTTTGAGCCGGATGCACCGAACTACACTCCTCGTATTTCCGGTGTGATGCACGTAGAGAACGGAACGTACGGCTACCAGATGTCGATCTTAAAGAGCAATAACGGCGATCCGTCCCAGTGCAACCGCTACACCTTCTCCTATGATAACTGTGTAGCAGGGGAAGGCCATTTCATCCACACCTACATGCACGACGGCAATCCGCTGCCAAGCTTTGAGGGTGAGCCAAAACTGGTCGAGATTCCGGATGACATCGATGCCTTCACCGAACTGCTCTGGAGCAGCTTAAACGAGGACAACAAGGTGTCCCTCTTCACACGCTATATCGACATTGCAACCGGCAAGTATGAGACAAGAATCGTGAATAAAAATAAATAAGAAATCGAGTGTTTTGCGAAAGGAGAAAATCATGAAAGAATTAGCGTTAAAATACGGATGCAACCCGAACCAGAAACCTTCCAGAATTTACATGGATGATGACAGAGATCTTCCGATCGAAGTATTAAGCGGCCGTCCGGGCTATATCAATTTTCTGGATGCCTTCAATGGCTGGCAGCTGGTACGTGAGCTGAAAGCAGCCACCGGTCTTCCGGCAGCAACTTCCTTCAAGCATGTTTCCCCGGCAGGTGCAGCCGTAGGTCTTCCGCTGGACGAGACCCTGCGTAAAATTTACTGGGTAGACGATATGGGAGAGCTTTCTCCGTTAGCATGTGCTTATGCAAGAGCCAGAGGCGCAGACCGTATGTCTTCTTTCGGCGACTTTATCGCACTTTCTGATGTCTGCGACAAAGACACCGCATCCCTGATCAAACGCGAGGTTTCTGACGGTGTCATCGCTCCGGGATTTACCGATGAAGCACTGGAAATCCTGAAAGCAAAGAAAAAAGGTAACTACTGCGTCATCAAAATCGACGAGAATTACCGTCCGGCTCCGCTCGAGCACAAACAGGTCTTCGGCATTACCTTTGAGCAGGGCCGCCAGGAGCTGCCGATCGACGATGAGCTGCTCTCCAACGTGGTAACCGAGAACAAAGAGATTCCGGAAGCAGCAAAACGCGATCTGAAGATTGCACTGATTACCTTAAAATATACCCAGTCCAACTCCGTATGCTTCGTCAAAGACGGTCAGGCCATCGGTGTCGGTGCAGGCCAGCAGTCCCGTGTGCACTGCACCCGTCTTGCCGGACAGAAAGCCGACAACTGGTTCCTGCGTCAGTGCCCGAAGGTGCTGGATCTGCAGTTTGTAGACGGCATCCGCCGCGCAGACCGTGACAATGCGATCGACGTTTACATCGGCGAGGAGTACATGGATGTTCTCGCAGACGGCGCATGGGAGAAGATCTTCAAAGTAAAACCGGAAGTCTTCACAAGAGAAGAGAAACGTGCATGGCTCGACCAGATGAAGGGCGTAACCTTAGGTTCCGATGCCTTCTTCCCGTTCAGTGACAACATCGAGCGCGCACACAAGAGCGGCGTCCAGTACATCGCAGAGCCGGGCGGATCGGTTCGTGATGACGCTGTCATCGAGTGCTGCAACAAGTACAACATGGCGATGGCATTTACAGGAATCCGTCTGTTCCATCACTAAAAAGAAATGCGTTTTATATTTATATAAGAAGAAAGAATCCGGTCTCTGGGCGGCCGGATTCTTTCTTTTTTTCGCACATGTATCATCAAAGAGAGAGTAGCACTTTCTGAAGAATAAAAAATAAGCAGGAAGAGGGCGGTACCGCCCTTTTTCTGTCGAAAACCCCTGTTCTTTTTCGGAAAAGTGTGATAAAATACCCCATGGGCGTATCTTTTGCCCGCTGCAAAAAGGAGGATGAGGAATATGCGGCAGATGGAATTTAAAATGGAGCGACAGGGACTTCTCGAGGAAGGCCAGGAAGTCAACGTGACAGAAAGCGCACTGCCTACCTCCTATTATTATACGATTACCCCGGCAGTGGCCATGAGCAGGAATTATCAGGCGTATGAGAGGCTGCAGTCCCGGAAGGGAATCGTAAAAGAAGTAAAAGAGACACCGAGAGGATTCTATACGGTAGTGGAGTTTGATGAAGATGAGCCGACCTGACGAGAACAAAAATGAGCACCCGGTGGTGCATCCGATTCCGCCGGTTTACCGCGCCGATTCCCGGATTCTGATTCTCGGCAGTTTTCCGTCCGTAAAATCCAGGGAGACCGGATTTTTTTACGGCCATCCGCAGAACCGTTTCTGGAAAGTGACGGCAGCTGTGTGCGGGGAAGAGGTGCCGCAGACCGTGGAAGAGAAGAAGGCGTTTCTGCTCCGGAATCATATCGCTGTCTGGGATGTGATCGCGTCCTGCGTCATCACAGGCTCGAGCGATGCGAGCATCCGCGATGTTGTGCCGAATCCGCTGCAGGACATTCTGGAATGCGCCGATATCCGGCAGATTTACTGCAACGGGGCGACCGCGTGGAAGTATTACCGGAAGTACCAGGAGAAGCAGCTGGGACGGGAAGCGGTTCGCCTTCCGTCGACGAGTCCCGCGAACGCCGCATGGTCTGTGGAGCGGCTGCTTGGCGAGTGGAGCCAGTGCGGAGAAGTCTTACGAAACGGAGAGTGACAGGATGAAAAAAGAGTACGAGACCGTCTGGGAGATTTTTAATGAGTGTGCCAATAATCAGATGCGGGACGTCTTTTTCGACGAGATCGAGACGGATGACCCGGAGGCGTATATCCGTCAGAAATTTCCGGACAAAAACTTAAAATATGAAAAAACGGTGGAAGCGGACGGATCTCTGGTCTTTGACATTGAGACCTCCGGCATCCGCCAGCGGTTTACGTTTACAGAAATCTGAATCGCGCAGAAAATACCAGAAAAGCGGAGAAAAAAACGATGAGTGAAGAAAAACACACGCATGTGCATGTGCTGGAAGACGGCACCGTGATCGAGCATTCCCACGATCACGCCCACGGGCACCATCATACAAATACAAAAGCAGTCTTAAACCGCCTCTCCCGCGCGATCGGACACATGGAGTCGATCAAGCGGATGGTAGAGGAAGGCCGGGACTGCACTGAGGTTCTGATCCAGCTGTCTGCCGTGAAGGCGGCCATTAACAATACAGGAAAAATTATCCTGGAGGATCACATTGAACATTGCATCGTCGATGCAGTCGAGCATGGGGACACAAAAGCGATTCAGGAGCTGAATAAGGCGATCGACCGCTTTGTCAAATAAGCAAGAAAAACAAGAAAAGAGGAAAGAAACATGGCAAAAGAATGCAGCAATTCGAGCTGTTCCAAAGAAAGCTGCGAAGGATGTCCAAGCAAAGCAGGACAGGGCAAACCGGATTTTCATATTGATCTGAATGCCGATTCTTCGATCAAACATGTCATTGGCGTTGTCAGCGGCAAGGGCGGTGTTGGTAAATCCATGGTAACCGCATCTCTGGCAAACCAGAAAGCAAAAGAGGGCTACAAGGTTGGTATCCTCGATGCCGATATCACAGGACCGTCCATCCCGAAAATGTATGGCCTGAAAGGACCTGCAAACGTAGATGACAAGGGCGTTTACCCGGCAGTTGCAGCAAACGGCGTAAAGGTAATGTCCATCAACCTCCTGCTTCCGGGCGAGGAAGAGCCGGTCATCTGGAGAGGACCTGTCATCGCAGGAACCGTAAAACAGTTCTGGACCGACGTCATCTGGGGCGACCTGGATTATCTCTTCGTCGATATGCCGCCAGGAACCGGTGATGTTCCGCTGACCGTTTTCCAGTCTCTTCCGGTAGACGGCGTAGTGATCGTATCTTCCCCGCAGGATCTGGTGCGCATGATCGTCATGAAAGCCTACAAGATGGCACAGATGATGAGCGTTCCGGTGCTCGGTATCGTAGAGAACTACAGCTATCTCGTATGTCCGGACTGCGGCAAAAAGCTGTCCATTTTCGGCGAAAGCCACATCGACGAGATCGCAGCCGAGATCGGCGTGCCGGTTCTCGGCAAAATGCCGATTCATCCGGAGTTTGCCGAGCTGGTGGACGAAGGAAGATTTGCAGAAGTGGATAACACCGATATTGCAAAGATCAACATCTAATCATTAAATATAGAAGCAAGTAATGGCATGAAAAACTCGTTTTTCCTTGATTTTACAAGGAAAAGCGGGTTTTTTTGACAAGATTTTTACGTTTCTTTTGGCAAAAACTATTTTATTTTAAACGGATTTTGTGTAACCGGTTACACACGACTGCGCAAATGAGACAAAAAGCGACAAATATGAAGGGTTAATGAGAAAAACTTGCATAAAAAACATGCATAATATGGCAAAAACAAGGAAATAAATTCAATATTGACATTTAAAGAGAAAAAGTGCATAATCTACCTCAACGATAGGAAAACAAACAGCTATTGATTAAGAAAGAGGTGAATCGTATGTCACACTGCGTAGTAAGACTCAATGGAACTGAGGAAGTAGAGGAGTTTGTAAAAGCAGCTTCCAAATGTGATTTTGATATTGACATTTTTTACAACCGCGTTATTATTGATGCAAAATCCATTCTTGGCATCCTCAGCATGGATCTGAACCGTGATCTCACCGTACACTGCTATGGTGACAGTCCGGCATTCAATAAAACCCTGCAGAAATTTGCTGTAGCATAAATTTTATTAAGGGAAACGAAAAAAATTCAGCCTGCGCCGCCAGCGAGAGTAGAGACAGAATTTGCGCAGGGGACTTTCTGAAGAAAAACTAATCACACGAGACACATAACTTCAGAGAGAAAAAAGGAGACTGTTGCGGCAGTCTCCTTTTTTCTGTATAATGATAACTATTCAGAGCCATGCGAAATTCCAGAAAAGGACACGAATCATGCTTGCATGAATGAGCGTTCTTTTCTGGAATTTCATATGGCGAGAAGCCACATCGAGATGCAGCGCAGCGGAATCGAGATGGGGCTCTGAATAGTCTGGTTAGAAAAGGAGCGGGCTAGTGGAAGAGAAGAAGAAAGAGATCCGGATTTCCGTGCGGAATCTGGTGGAGTTTATTCTGCGCAGCGGGGATCTGGACAACTCGTCGGGAGGTTTTGGCGAGCGCGATGCCATGCAGGCGGGAACGCGGGTGCATCAGCAGATTCAGAAAAAACGGGGCGCCGATTACCGTGCGGAGGTTCCGCTGGTTCACGAAAAAGAATATGAGCATTTCATCCTGCGCGTCGAGGGAAGAGCAGACGGCATGTACGAGGACGGAACCACGACCGTGATCGAGGAGATCAAGGGAACGTACCGTGACCTCGAAACGATGGAAGAGCCGGTTCCGGTACATCTGGCACAGGCGAAGTGCTACGCTTACATCTACGGCCTTCAGAACCGCAAAGAGGAGATGGGCGTGCTGATGACGTACACCCTGCTCGCCTCCGAGGAGGAAGGCCTTCTGCGCCCGCTCACCAAAGAAGAGGTAAAGCCGGAGCACTCCAACTGGCGCATCCGCCATTTTCTGCAGACGTACAAGCTCCCGGAACTGGAGCAGTGGTTCGATGAGCTACTCGACGCCTGGTTTATCTGGGCGGAATTCCAGTACCAGTGGCAGAAAGCGCGAGATGCCTCAATGCAGCACCTCGAATTCCCCTTCCCGTACCGGAAAGGCCAGCGGGAACTGGTGAGCGGCGTCTACCGTACCATTCTGCGGAAAAAAGAACTCTTCGTCCAGGCGCCGACCGGCATCGGAAAAACAATGTCCACGGTCTTTCCGGCTATCCGCGCGATCGGAGAGGGCTGCGGCGACCGTCTTTTTTATCTGACTGCGAAAACCATCACCCGTACCGTGGCAGAGGAGGCGGTCTCCATTCTAAAAGAGAAGGGACTGCAGTTCAAAGCAATCACGCTGACCGCAAAAGAAAAAATGTGCATCCTCGATGAGCCCGAATGCGATCCGATCCACTGCCCGCGCGCGAAAGGTCATTTTGACCGGATCAACGCGGCGGTGTACGAGATGCTGACGGAATGCGATTCCTACACAAGAGAGGAAGTCCTGCGCCAGGCGGAAAAATGGAACGTCTGCCCGCACGAGTTCCAGTTTGATGTGGCTTCGTGGGTGGACGGCGTGATCTGCGATTACAACTATGCGTTTGATCCGACCTCGAAATTAAAACGCTTTTTCGCAGAAGGAACGAAGGGTGATTACATCTTTCTGATCGACGAGGCGCACAACCTGGTCGAGCGGGGCCGCGATATGTTCAGTGCCACGCTCGTCAAAGAGGAGATTTTAAAGGTCCGCCAGCTCCTCCGCCCGTATGCACCGGGCAAAAAGCTCGAGAAGGCGCTGAATCGCTGCAATCACCAGATGCTCGTCTACAAAAGAGAGTGCGATTCCTGCACGGAGCTGGAAAGCGTATCGGCGTTTCTTATGATGGTCAATCAGCTGCTGGAAGAACTGGCGGGCTGGCTGGAAGCGCATAAGACAAGCGAAATCCGGAAGCAGGTTCTGGATTTTTACTTTAACTTGCGAAATTTTTCCGAGATTTACAATTTAGTGGATGAAAATTATCTGATCTACACGAGTTATCTCGATAACGGCGATTTTGCACTGCGCCTGTTCTGCGTCAACCCGGCGGAGAATCTGCAGCAGTGTATCAACCAGGGGCGGTCGGCCGTCTTCTTTTCCGCGACGCTGCTGCCGGTGCAGTATTATAAGAAGATGTTCAGCACGAATACGGACGATTACGCGATTTACGTGGAGTCCCCGTTTGATCCCGCGAAGCGGTGTCTGGCGATCGGAAGCGAGGTCAGCACGAAGTATCAGCGGAGAAACCGCGCAGAGTTTGAGAAGATCGCTGCCTATCTGAACGAGATGATCCAGAGCCGGAAGGGCAACTATATGGCGTTCTTCCCGTCATACCGCCTGATGCAGGATGTCTATGCGGTCTATGAGGAACTGTATGCAGATGAAAACGTGACCTGCCTGATCCAGGAGTCGGCGATGCGGGAGCAGGAGAGAGAAGCGTTTCTGGAAGCGTTTGCGAAAGACAACGAGAAAACGCTGGTGGGATTCTGTATCATGGGAGGCATTTTCTCGGAGGGAATTGATCTGGACGGGGAAAAGCTGATCGGCGCGGCCGTTGTGGGAGCCGGAATCCCGCAGGTGGGGCCGGAGAGAGAACTTTTAAAGCAATATTTTGACCGCAGCGGAGAGAACGGTTTCGACTACGCGTACCGCTATCCCGGCATGAATAAAGTATTGCAGGCGGCAGGGCGCGTGATCCGTACGACGGAGGACACGGGTGTGATTCTGTTGCTCGACGAGCGGTTCCGAAACCGGGAGTACCGCGAGCTGTTCCCAAGAGAATGGGAGGACTGCCGGATTGTGCAGCGCAGCAGCCTCCCGGAGGTAATCCATTCGTTTTGGGAGAGGGTGGATTGTGAGAGCGGATCAAAAGCCGGGCAGCAGGAAATGAAATCTCGGTGCAGCGCTGAACGTTACGTGTGATCCGCGCGGTTCCGGTATTCGCTCGGCGAGCAGCCCATCTGCTGCCGGAAAATTTTAGAAAAATAGGCAGGACTGGAAAATCCGGTCTGTTCCGCTACGGAAGTGATACTGGCCTGGCGCTCGAGAAGGAGCGGCAGGCTTTTTTCAATACGGTAATCGAGAAGATAGTCAAACAGGGATTCGTTCATGCATTTCTTGAAAAAACGGCAGCATTCACTGCGGCAGATGTGGATCTGTGCGGCGAGATCCTCGAGCGTCAGATGCTCCATATAATGGCGGTGGATGTAGTCGAGCAGAATGCGGAGCCGCTCAACATCACGCGCTGCCGCCGTGTTCTGGGATTCACCGGAAAACGATGCGTGGCGGTAAATCTCAATCCAGATCGACAGCAGAAGCTCCTGGATTTCCATCTCAAACGCGGACGGCTGTGAAAGCGAGAGGTCGTAGATGCGGTGCATACAGGCAAGTACCTGGTTCTGCCAGTCGATCTCCGGCGAAAAGACGATGGAGGCGAGCTGCATATCCGTCAGCACCGGTTCGACGTAGCGCGTCTGGATCACACTGTTTGAAAAACCATAGAGAAAGCGTGGGGCGAACGTGGTTGAAATATAGACGCAGTCCATCCCGTCGATCATGTGGCCGCTGTGAAGCGCATTCGTGTTGCAGAAAATGCCGTCCCCTTCTTTTAAGACATACGATTTGCCGTTGACCTGATATCCGATCTGTCCCGAGAGGACAAACGTCAGCTCAATTTCCGGGTGCCAGTGCCAGGAAAAGGAGCCGCGCTCGTAGCGGGAGAGCTGTTCGTAACTGATGTTGACAGGAAATTCATAGCTGCCGTGGGCCTTCAGCTCACGGTTTTCTTTATCCATGCGGATCTGCATGAAACGTACCTCCAATCCATAAAATCCATTAAAAATCATACGATAAGTAAAGTATGCGGCAAAAAGGGAAAAAAAACAAGAAAAAATCGAAGATCACCTCAATATAATTATCGTTTGCCCCAATATTGTTGTTGCAGATGGGCGTACGGCTCACTATAATGATACTTAAGAAGATAAGAAAAAACACACAAACACACAAACACACAATACACACACAACACACAAAACGAAACCATGAAAACAACACACCAAAAAGAAAAGGAGACAACAAAATGAAACAGCAGGTACTGGATTGTTTTGCAAAACTGTTCGGGGGAGAGGGCGACATCCGCACCTACTTCGCACCTGGACGTGTGAACCTGATCGGTGAGCACACCGATTACAACGGAGGCCACGTATTTCCATGCGCACTGACCATCGGAACCTACATGGCAGCAAGAAAACGTGACGACAGAAAGCTTCGTTTTTACTCTATGAACTTTGAAAAACTCGGCGTGGTAGAATCTTCTCTCGATGAATTCCTGATGGGAAAAGAAGGCAACTGGACCGCATATCCGAAGGGAATGATGTGGGCATTTTGCCAGAAGGGCTTCCCGGTAGAGCAGGGCTTCGATATCGTGCTCTACGGAAACATTCCGAACGGCTCCGGCCTTTCCTCTTCCGCATCCGTTGAGACCGTAACCGGCGTAATGCTGCGTGACATGTTCGGCTACGACACCATCTCCATGATCGACATCGCTCTGTACGGCCAGTTCTCCGAGAACAACTACAACGGCGTCAACTGCGGTATCATGGATCAGTTCGCCATCGCCATGGGCAAAAAGGACTGTGCGATCTTTCTTGACACCAGCGATCTGAAATATGAGTACGCACCGGTTAAACTGGAAGGCGCAAGAATTGTCATCTCCTGCAGCAACAAGAAACGCGGCCTTGGCGACTCCAAATACAACGAGCGCCGCAGCGAGTGCGAGACTGCTCTGGCTGAGATCCAGAAAGTCAAAGACATCAAGAGCCTTGGCGAGCTGACCGAGGAAGAGTTTGAGGCAGTGAAAGATGCCATCAAAGATCCGGTCCGCCAGAAACGTGCAAAACATGCTGTTTACGAGAACCAGAGAACCGTTCAGGCCGTTGCAGCTTTAAAGGCAAACGACATCGCAAAATTCGGCGAGCTGATGAACGCATCCCACGTTTCCCTGCGTGATGACTATGAGGTAACCGGCATCGAGCTGGATACTCTTGTGGAAGAAGCATGGAACTGCCCGGGTGTCATCGGATCCCGTATGACAGGCGCAGGCTTCGGCGGATGCACCGTCAGCATCGTAAAAACAGAAGATATTGACAACTTCATCGCAAAAGTAGGCGCAGCTTACAAAGAAAAAATCGGCTATGCCGCAGACTTCTATGTCGTAGACATCGGAGACGGCGCAGGCGTATTAAAATAAGAAATAAAAAAGCTGGATCGGCAGCAGGGAGGAAGCTACAGTGATTAACGAGAGTATTGCAAAACTGGTAAAATATGGAGAAAATGCCGGTCTTGTTTCGGGACTGGATAAAATCTATGCGACAAACCGGATTCTGGAAGTCATGCAGATTTCCGATTACGAAGAGCCGGAGCAGATTCCGGAGACCCCGGATCTGGAAGAGACTTTAAATGAACTGCTTGATGATGCAGCTAAGCGCGGTCTTCTCGAACACAACAGCGTCGTTTACCGCGATCTGTTCGATACGAAACTGATGGACTGCCTGATGCCGCGCCCGGGAGAGGTGGTAAAGAAGTTTGAGGAACTCTATGCGAAGAGCCCGCAGGAGGCAACCGATTACTTCTACAAACTGAGCCAGGATTCCAACTACATCCGCAGATACCGCATCGCAAAGGATATCCGCTGGAGCGTACCGAGTGCCTACGGCGATATCGATATCTCGATCAACCTCTCCAAACCGGAGAAGGACCCGAAGGCGATCGCGGCTGCAAAACTGGCAAAACAGAGCGGTTATCCGAAATGCCTGCTCTGCAAGGAGAATGTGGGCTATGCGGGACGCGTCAACCACCCGGCGCGCCAGAACCACCGCATCATTCCGCTGACGATCAATCAGACGGAGTGGGGATTCCAGTACTCGCCATATGTGTATTACAATGAGCACTGCATCGTGTTCAATTTCCAGCATAACCCGATGAAGATCGAGCGCGCGACCTTTGTGAAGCTGTTTGACTTTATCAAGCTGTTTCCGCACTACTTCATCGGTTCCAATGCGGATCTGCCGATCGTGGGAGGCTCCATTTTAAGCCACGATCATTACCAGGGCGGCCACTATACCTTCGCAATGGCGAAAGCGCCGATCGAGCGCCATTTTACCATCAAAGGATACGAGGATGTGGAAACCGGCATCGTCAAATGGCCGCTGTCCGTCATCCGGATCCGCCACAAAGATGAGAAACGGCTGATCGATCTGGCAGAGCATATCCTGAACTGCTGGAGAGGTTACACGGATGAGGAGGCGTTTGTATTCGCCGAGACTGACGGAGAGCCGCACAACACGATCACGCCGATCGCAAGAAAAGTGGGCGATACGTTCGAACTCGATCTGGCACTGCGCAACAACATCACGACGGACGAATGCCCGCTCGGTGTTTACCATCCGCATGCACAGTATCATCACATCAAAAAAGAGAACATCGGCCTTATTGAGGTTATGGGACTTGCGATTCTGCCGGCGCGCTTAAAAGATGAGCTGGAAGAGCTTTCCAAATGCCTCGTAGAGGGAAAAGATGTCCGCGCTGTCGCAGAGCTGGAGAAACATGCCGACTGGGTAGACGAATTCCTGCCGCGCCATCCGGAGCTGAACAGCGAAAATGTGATGGATATCCTGAAAGAGGAAGTCGGAAAAGTCTTTGTCGGCGTACTCGAGGATGCCGGCGTTTACAAGTGCACCGAGGAAGGCAGAAGTGCATTTGCAAAATTCATGGAAACGTTGTAGAATAAACTAAATGTTTCAATTAACCCGCTGCGGCAAAAAACAGCAGCGAAGGAAAACATGGAGGATACCAAAATGAAAATCTTAGTTACTGGCGGTGCAGGCTATATTGGAAGCCACACCTGTGTGGAACTGCTGAACGCAGGCTATGACGTTGTTGTCATGGACAACCTTTACAATGCAAGCGAGAAAGCCATCGAGCGTGTAGAACAGATTACCGGAAAGAAAGTAACCTTCTACAAAACCGATATGCTGGACCGCGAAGGCGTAAAGAAAATTTTCGACAACGAGAAAATTGACGCTGTCATCCATTTCGCAGGCTTAAAAGCAGTCGGCGAGTCCGTACATAAACCGATTGAATATTATCACAACAACATGACCGGAACCCTGATTCTCTGCGATGAGATGAGAAACCACGGCGTAAAGAACATCATCTTCAGTTCTTCTGCAACCGTATACGGCAATCCGGCACAGATTCCGATCACCGAGGAGTGCCCGAAGGGAACCCCGACCAACCCATACGGCTGGACAAAAAGCATGCTCGAGCAGGTTCTGACCGACATCCACACCGCAGATCCAGAATGGAATGTTATCCTGCTTCGTTACTTCAACCCGATCGGAGCGCATAAGAGCGGCCTTATCGGAGAGGATCCGAAGGGCATCCCGAACAACCTGCTTCCGTATGTCGCACAGGTTGCCATCGGAAAACTCGAGTGCATCGGCGTTTTCGGTGATGACTACGATACTCCGGACGGAACTGGTGTCCGCGATTACATCCATGTTGTTGACCTGGCACGCGGCCATGTAAAAGCCATCCAGAAACTGGCTGACAACGAGGGCGTTTCCATTTACAACCTCGGAACCGGCAAAGGCTACAGCGTACTCGATGTGATCCACGCATTCGAGAAAGCATGCGGCCATCCGCTGAAATACGAAATCAAACCGCGCCGTGACGGTGATATCGCAACCTGCTACTCCAAATGCGACAAAGCAAAAGAGGAGCTTGGCTGGGAGGCTGAGTACGGCATCGAGGAGATGTGTGCCGATTCCTGGAACTGGCAGCAGAAGAATCCGAACGGATATAACGACTAATGTAATGTGAGTGTTATCTGGCGGCCCGCCGATACTTGAAAGAGTGTCGGCGGGCCGTTTTTGTATAGATAAATTCAGTCTTTTTTCACAAAGTCCGGCTTGCTAATTAAGAGGGAATCCGATATAATGTAAGAGTTAAAGTGTCCGTAAAAAAAGAGGGGCGGTTTGACATACAAGGAGGAAAAGCATGGACGATAGAAAAAATCAGAACCGGGAACCAGAAAACGGCTCCGGGGGAGGACCGAAAAACAGACAGACGATACTCATTATCCTGATCTGCCTCCTCGTCAGCCTGATGGTGATGGGACTTCTGAACAATGCCCTTGGGGGAATTACTTCCGAGGATCTTGACTATAGCAAATTCCTGGATATGGTAAACAACGATGAAGTGCAGGAAGTTGTCTTGAAATCGGGAACACTGACCGTAACGCCGAAAGACCAGAAATCGGAGGGAATCACCTATCAGGTAACGATGATGGGAGATGAGCAGGAGCTGGTCGATCTGTTACAGGAGAAAGGCATTACGTACCACAAAGATCCGCCGGATTCTACCGGAACGATCATTTACACATTGCTGACCGTCATTCTGCCGGTTGTGATGCTTGTCGCTGTCATGGTATGGGTGATGCGCAGCATGAACAAAGGCGGCGGAGTCATGGGCGTAGGAAAGAGCAGAGCAAAGGCCTACGTACAGAAAGAAACCGGCGTGACATTCCGCGATGTTGCGGGACAGGACGAGGCAAAAGAATCGCTCCAGGAGGTTGTGGATTTCCTGCATAACCCTGGAAAATACACGACAATCGGTGCAAAACTTCCGAAAGGAGCACTTCTTGTAGGCCCTCCTGGAACCGGAAAAACACTGCTTGCCAAAGCCGTAGCCGGTGAGGCGCACGTACCGTTTTTCTCGATGTCCGCTTCGGAATTTGTCGAGATGTTCGTCGGTGTCGGTGCATCGCGTGTGCGTGACCTGTTTGAGGAAGCAAAGAAAAACGCACCGTGCATCATCTTTATCGATGAGATCGATGCGATCGGAAAGAGCCGTGACAACAGCTACAACAGCAACGACGAGCGGGAGCAGACGTTAAACCAGCTCCTCGCCGAGATGGACGGATTCGACAGCTCCAAGGGTATTCTGATCCTTGCGGCCACAAACCGCCCGGAGGTTCTTGACCCGGCGCTGCTGCGTCCAGGCCGTTTTGACCGCCGGATTATCGTAGAAAGACCGGACCTGAAAGGCCGTGTGGAAATCCTGAAAGTACACGCCAAGAACGTATCGCTCGATGAGACGGTTGATCTCGACGGCATCGCACTTGCGACATCGGGAGCCGTTGGTTCTGATCTTGCAAATATGATCAACGAGGCAGCGATTCTTGCGGTCAAGAACGGAAGAAAAGCCGTTTCCCAGAAGGATCTTCTCGAGGCAGTCGAGGTTGTCCTCGTCGGAAAAGAGAAGAAGGACCGCATCTTAAGCCAGGAAGAGCGAAAGATCGTTTCCTACCACGAGGTAGGCCACGCACTTGTTACTGCACTGCAGAAGGATTCCGAGCCGGTACAGAAAATCACGATTGTGCCGCGTACGATGGGTGCGCTCGGCTACGTCATGCAGGTGCCAGAGGAGGAGAAATACCTCAACACGAAGAGCGAACTCGAGGCGATGATCGTCGAGTGCCTCGGTGGAAGAGCGGCAGAGGAGATCGTATTCGGCAATGTGACAACGGGAGCTTCGAATGATATCGAGAAAGCGACGAAGATTGTCCGCGCGATGATCACGCAGTACGGTATGTCGGAGAAATTCGGTCTGATCGGTCTTGCGACCCAGCAGAATCAGTACCTCGACGGAAGAATGGTCTTAAACTGCGGCGATGCCACAGCAACCGAAATTGACCACGAGGTCATGAAGATCCTGAAAGAGTCGTATGAGCAGGCAAAAGAACTTCTGGCAGCTAACCGCGATGCGATGGATGAAATCGCAGCTTACCTGATCCAGAAAGAGACGATCACCGGAAAAGAATTTATGGAGATTTTTCATCAGGTGATTGCAAAACGGAATGGAAACGCGGAAGAAGCGGTTGAAAATCCGGAAATATAAAAAGAAAGCGAAAAGGCCCGGCGGGAGCAGAGAAAACGATCTCTGCACGCTGGGCATTTTCAACATTACAGTCCCAAAAAGAGGAGGGTCATATGGCGTTTGATATCCAGGAAGAACTGAAAAAACTGCCGGGGAAACCCGGCGTCTATCTGATGCACGACGCGGACGATACAATTATCTACGTAGGAAAGGCGATTTCGCTGAAAAACCGTGTCCGCCAGTATTTCCAGACGAGCCGCAACAAAGGGCCGAAGATTGAGCGGATGGTCACGCATATCGCCCGCTTTGAGTATATTGTGACGGATTCCGAACTGGAGGCGCTCGTGCTGGAGTGCAACCTTATCAAAGAGCACCGTCCGAAATACAATACGATGCTGAAAGATGACAAGGCGTACCCGTACATTAAGGTGACCGTGAACGAGGATTTTCCACGCATTCTGTTTTCCCATCAGATGAAGAAGGACAAGGCGAAATATTTCGGCCCGTACACAAGCGCCGGAGCTGTGAAAGATACGATCGAACTGTTGCGGAAGCTGTACGATATCCGTTCCTGCAATAAGAGCCTGCCAAAGGAGATCGGCAAAGACCGCCCGTGTCTTTACTATCACATCCACCAGTGTAAGGCACCGTGCCAGGGATACATTTCCAAAGAAGAGTACGGCGAGCAGATCAAAAAGGCGATCAGTTTTCTGAATGGAAATTACAATGACATGATCAAAGAGCTGACTGGAAAAATGACGGAGGCGGCTGAGGAGATGCGGTTCGAGCAGGCGGCGGAGTACCGTGATCTGATCGACAGCGTGCGCAGGATCGGCGAGCGGCAGAAGATTACGAACAGTGACGGCGAGGACAAGGATGTCATTGCGCTTGCGATGGACAAAGAGGATGCGGTGGCGCAGGTCTTCTTTATCCGGAACGGAAAGCTGATCGGGCGGGAGCATTATTATCTGCGGATCGGCGAGGAGGAGCAGAAAAGCGAGGTGCTGCTCACGTTTATGAAACAGTTCTATTCCGGCACGCCGTTCATCCCGCGGGAAATCATGATTTCCGAGGAGATTGCCGAGCAGGAGCTGATGGAAGAGTATTTAAGCAGCAAACGGGGCCAGAAGGTCCGCATCCGCGTGCCGAAAAAGGGCAGCAAGGAAAAAATGGTGGAACTGGCAGAGCGGAACGCACAGATCGTTCTCGACCAGGACCGCGAGCGGATCAAGCGGGAAGAGGGTCGGACGGTCGGTGCCGTAAAAGAGATCGCCAGATGGCTGAACCTGCCGTCGATCGACCGCATCGAGGCGTACGATATCTCCAATATCAGCGGTTTCCAGTCGGTCGGCTCGATGATCGTCTACGAGAAAGGAAAGCCAAAGCGCGCCGATTACCGAAAATTCAAGATCAAATCCGTCGAGGGACCGAACGATTACGCCAGTATGAAAGAGGTCTTAAGCCGCCGTTTTCTGCGCGGCATCCAGGAGGACAGCGGTTTCGAGCGGCTGCCGGACCTGATCATGATGGACGGCGGACGCGGCCAAGTTAACATTGCGCTTGAGGTGCTTGAAGAAATGGATCTTGCGATTCCGGTCTGCGGTATGGTAAAGGACGACAAGCACCGCACGAGGGGTCTGTATTTCCGAAACGTGGAAATCCCGATCGACCGGAACAGCGAGGGCTTCAAACTGATCACACGCGTGCAGGACGAGGCGCACCGCTTTGCAATCGAATACCACCGCCTGCTGCGGAGCAAAGGCCAGGTCCACTCGATTCTCGACGACATCCCGGGCATCGGGCCGACAAGAAGGAAAGAACTGATGCGCCACTTTCAGGGAATTGATGATATCAAGGCGGCAACCGTGGAAGAACTTTCCGGACTTCCGGGCATGAATAAAAAGGCGGCGGAGCAGGTTTACACATTCTTTCACGCACCTGCACAGGAGGAAAATGAGGATTCGTCAAAATAGTTAAATTTCTAGGTTGCCCGTGATGCTTTATTGTGCTAAAATCATAGAAGAGACGGATTTAAAAAGACGTCGAATGAAGTCGGAGGACAGGAAAATGAAAGAAATTGAAATGACCAAAATGGTGGAGGAAATGGATCTCCGCAACCTGACACCAGAGGTTGATATGACAGATCTTGTCATTGCCACACCGGATATCAACCGTCCTGCACTGCAGCTGACCGGTTACTATGAGCATTTTGCCAATGAGCGTGTGCAGATCATCGGTTATGTAGAGTTCACGTATCTGCAGCATCTTGAAGAGAGCGAGCGCGTCCGCGCGTTTGAAGAGTTTGTAAGCCGCAAGATCCCATGTGTCATTTTCACCACGAAGATGATTCCGGGACCGGAAATTCTGGAGCTGTGCAATCGTTATCAGGTACCGGCCTTTGCGGTAGACAAATCGACTTCCGTTTTCATGGCTGAAATCATCCGCTGGCTGAATGTCCAGCTTGCCCCGATGATCTCCATCCACGGCGTGCTGGTCGATGTATTCGGCGAGGGCGTTCTGATCATGGGCGAGAGCGGAATCGGAAAGAGCGAGGCTGCACTGGAGCTGATCAAACGAGGCCATCGTCTCGTCAGCGATGATGTGGTTGAAATCAGCCGTGTCAGCGACATTACGCTGGTCGGAACGGCACCGGATATCACGCGTCACTTTATCGAGCTGCGCGGTATCGGTATCATCGACGTCAAGACGCTGTTTGGTGTCGAGAGCGTAAAGGATACCCAGTCTATCGACCTTGTTATCAAGCTTGAAGAGTGGGACAAAGAGAAAGAATACGACCGTCTGGGCCTGGAAGAAGAGTATATTGAGTTCCTTGGAAACAAGGTTGTCTGCCATTCCCTTCCGATCCGTCCGGGCCGTAACCTGGCGATCATCGTAGAAACCGCTGCTGTCAACCACAGACAGAAGAAGATGGGCTACAATGCCGCACAGGAGCTGTACCGCCGTGTACAGGCTAACTTAGTGAAAAAAAGAGAGGAGAAGTAAGAAAATGGCAAACTATGTATTTGGAATCGATGTTGGGGGTACTTCAGTGAAATGCGGAATGTTCCAGACAGACGGAACTCTGTTGGAAAAATGGGAAATCCCGACCCGCACCGAAAACGGCGGAAGCGAAATTCTGCCGGATATCGCAAAAAGCGTAAAAGCAAAAATGGCTGAGAAGGGTATCGCAGCAGATGATGTTGCCGGTGTCGGCATTGACGTACCTGGCCCGGTTAATGACAAAGGTGAGCTTTCCATCGCAGTCAACCTGAACTGGGGATATAAAAATATCGTAAAAGAGCTTTCCGACGAACTCGGCGGAATGGCAGTAAAAGCAGCAAACGACGCAAACGCAGCAGCTCTCGGTGAGATGTGGGCAGGCGGCGGAAAGGGAAGCAAGAACCTGGTTATGGTTACCCTTGGAACCGGTGTCGGCGGCGGAATCATCGTGGACGGCAAGATCGTAGCAGGTGCTCACGGCGCAGGCGGCGAGGTTGGTCATGCATGTGTTGAGCCGGAAGAAGAAGCGGTCTGCAACTGCGGAAACCACGGATGCCTCGAGCAGATGACATCTGCAACCGGTATCGTTCGTCTGGCAAAGAAATATCTGGCATCCCATGATACTCCGTCTTCTTTAAGAGAAAGAGGAGAGTCCATCAGTGCAAAAGCTGTCTTTGATGCATTAAAAGAAGGCGATGCAGCAGCAGAAGCAATCGTTCAGGAGTTCTCCGAGTACCTCGGAAGAGCACTTGCAGTATTCGCATGCGTTGTTGACCCGGAAGTTATCGTAGTCGGCGGCGGTGTATCCAAAGCAGGCCAGATCCTGATCGACGGCGTAGCTAAATACTACCGTGAAGCAGCATTCATCGCATGCAAAGATACCCCGATCGTACTCGCTTCCCTTGGAAACGATGCTGGTATCTACGGCGCAGCAAAAATGCTGATTGACTAATTGATTCAGATGGAAAAAGAAGTATAGAAAAACCGGTCCTGCTGGCATATGCCAGAGGGCCGGTTTTTTGTGTATAGACTGACTGAAAAAGTTATTCGGAAGAGCCGCTCTCTTCGGACTGCGGCTGTACTTCCGATATCTCCGCCGGGGTATCCGGTTCTGACGGTGCATCAGGGGTCTCCGGTGTGTCAGGAGTCTCCGGTGTGTCAGGAGTCTCCGGTGTATTAGAAGGCGGATCGGCAGGTGTTTCGGTCGGAGCCGGAGTTTCCTGCGGTGCCTCCGTCGGTGTCGGGGTTGTCTGCGGAGTTGATGCTGCGGAAGGGGTTCTGGTCGGCGTCGGTGTTGAGGCCGGCGCGGTGTAGTGGCCCTTGCAACGCTCGGTCGGCAGATCGGATACCGCAAAGTATTCGGTGATGGACGGGCAGCTTGAGCGGGCGAGCAGGCCAGTCTTCGTACAGATCGTTGCCTCCTGTACTGTTGCGGAAGTCTCGAAATCCATATCGGCAAGGCCTTCGTGGATTTCATTCATGACCTTTGCCCAGAGACGTTTGTGGAATTCACGGTCGCTCTCCGGAAACTCCGCGTGTGTATCATACGTTGCCCAGATGGCAGCGGTATAATACGGCGTAAAGCCTGCAAAAACAAGATCCTTGGCCTCGTTCGTCGTACCGGTTTTTCCGGCTGCGTGCATATTGTCGAGGCGGGCGGCAACACCGGTACCTTTTTCCAGAACATCCTCCATGGCATTGGTGAGGAGGGAGGCAGTGCTTGCCTTGAAGACCTGCGTTGCCTTGTTTTCTGTGTTGTCAATTAAAACATTTCCCTTGCTGTCGGTAACCTTTGTGTAGAACACCGGCTTGCGGTACTGGCCGCCGTCTGCGATTGCCGCGTAGGCTGCCGTCAGTTCGAGATCACTGACACCGTAGGTGATACCGCCGAGAGCCAGCGGCTGGATCACATCGTATTCCTCGGAGAGTTTGGAAAAACCAAGCTTCTTCAGATAATCAAAGCCGACCTTCGGCGTAAGCTCGGTCAGTACTTTGACGGCCGGGATATTGATGGAATTGATGATCGCCTGGCGGACGGTAACATCACCATGGTAGGTAAGATCCGAGTTCTGCAGCGGTGTGCCGTCGCTGTAGTTGAACGGCTCATCCTTAATTACCGTAGCGAGTGTAATCTTTCCAAGGTCGAGTGCCGGTCCGTACGCGGAAAGAATCTTAAACGTGGAACCCGGCTGGGAATAATTATCGGTTGCGCGGTTGAAGGTAAGACTTGCTGTTTTTTCGCCGCGTCCGCCGACGATGGCTTTCACGTAACCGGTGCGCTGGTCCATAACGGTCATGCACGCCTGCGGCTGCGGGGTGAAGCTGCTGCGCTCGGCAACAATCGTATCGCCCTCCTGCATGATAGCGGCTTTGTACTGGTCGATATAGCTCTGTGCCTCCTCCTGGGAGTCAAAGAGCAGATCGAAATTCGGATCGCTGTTGCGGAAGTAGAGCTGCAGCATCTCTTTGCTGTAGTTCTGTACCTCGCCGTCTGCCTGCTCTACGGTGAGCGCCCAGTCGAGACCGATCTGCGTGTTCGCCGGGAAGTTCTCCGGATTCTGGAATTCCGTATCGAGGATTGACTGCATGTAGGAATCCTGTGTGGTATAAATTTTGAGGCCGCCGCTGTAGACAACGTTCTTTGCCTGCACTTCGGTGTAGCCTTTCTGTACCATCAGATCGTTGATCAGGTTGGTGATGACTTCATCGATAAAGTAGGAGTACGGCGCGCTCTCCGCCTGGGACTGCGTGTGCATGGCGATGCGGTCGTAAACGTTGTCGTTCATGGCAATGGTGTATTCTTCTTCGGTGATGTAGCCCTGCTCTTTCATGTTGTTCAGGATCTTGTCGCGGCGCTGCTGGTTTTTCTCCGGGTGGTTTTTCGGATTATATGCCGTCGGCGCCTTTGGAATTGCGGCAAGAACGGCGCATTCAGAGAGCGTCAGATCTTTTGCATCCTTTCCGAAATACGTCTGCGCTGCCGTCTGGACACCGTAGCAGCCGGAACCTAAGTTGATCGTATTCAGATAATTTTCCAGAATAACGTCTTTGGCGTTTTCACCCTCTGCGGTCAGTGTTTTTTCCAGCTTCAGCGCCAGGTACTGTTCCTGGATCTTCCGCTTGAAGCTCTGCATCCGCGTCTCTTCCATCCAGTCAGTGAAAACATTGTTTTTTAAGAGCTGCTGTGTGATCGTGCTGGCGCCCTCGGTAAAATGAAAGCCGTGGCTGACGCCGACAACGAAAGCACGGATGATACCGCTCGGATCGATGCCGTTGTGCTCATAAAAACGGGCATCCTCAACCGCGACGATCGCGTGCTGCATATCGAGCGGAATCTCCTCAATCGAAATCGAGACACGGTTTCCCTGAGCCCCGGTCAGCTTCTGTACCTGGTTGCCGTCAGCATCGTAGATAAACGACGCGTTGCCGAGCGGCATGATATTTGCCTCTGAAATATCAGGGGCACTGTCAATCACGCCGCGGACAGCGCCGATCACAAGCCCGGCACCGCAGACGAGAACGACAAGAAGAAGACAGAACGCGATGCGCAGCGCCGTCACGCCGGCCGTCTTTTCAATCTTTCCGTAATGGGACCGCAGATCTTCACGTTTGTCTTCCAGATGACTTTTTCCAAAGTGCATATAGAAAATCCTCCTTATGTCATGTTCCTGCAAAACTGATTTAGTTCAGTAATCAATGGTGTTCCTGCCCTGCAAAAAGCAGGGTATACTTATTTTTATTATACCAAACAAAGGGCTGGAATAAAAGTATTTCTGAAAAGAATGCTGATTTTTCAGAAATGATATGGTAAGATAGGTACATATTTGGATGAAGGAGTAAGGACATATGATCGATCAGTTTCGGACGGTTTACCGGGGTGGAACCGGGGAAATCGTGGAGAAGAAATCACGTTTTATTGCGACGGTGCGTCTGGTGGAATCTGAGGAGGAGGCACTTTCCTGCCTGGAAGCTCTGCGGAAAAAATACTGGGATGCGCGGCATAACTGTTTTGTGTATATTATTGGAGAAAATCAGGAGACGGTGCGCTGCAGCGACGACGGGGAGCCTTCCGGCACGGCAGGGCGGCCGATGCTCGATGTGGTACAGGGAGCAGGCCTCCGCAATGTGCTTGTTGTGGTGACGCGGTATTTCGGCGGTACGCTGCTGGGAACGGGCGGCCTGGTGCGCGCGTACTCGCAGGCGGTGCAGGAGGGGCTGGCAAACAGTGTTCTGATTGACGAGATCTGCGGCGTGCGGCTGTTGATTGAGACGGATTACAACGGCATCGGTAAAATCCAGTATCTGCTCGGCCAGCGGGGGATTCCGATTCTGGAATCCGAGTACACCGATCAGGTGAAAATCCGCGTTCTCGTTCCGAAAACGGAGGTGGACCGTCTCTGCGCGGAGATTACCGAGGGGACGAACGGAAAGGCAAAACTGGAAAAAGAAGAGGAGCTGTACTTTGCGCAGAACGACGGAGAGCTGATCTTCGGGGATGCGCTGACGCAGTATAAGAATCTGGAGGCAGAAGAATTAGGATAAAGGAGGATGCGACATGAGGTTTCCGGAAAATCTGAAAAAGGGCGGAACGATCGGCTTTGTGGCACCATCGTTTGGATGCACAACAGAGCCATACAAGTCCGCGTTTGCAAATGCACAGAAAAAATGGAAAGAGATGGGATATCAGCTGGATCTTGGGCCAAACTGCTATGCAGAGCACGGCATCGGAATCAGCGCGGCACCGGAGGAGTGCGGAAAAGAGCTGACGGAATATTATGTCAGTGAGAAGAATGACTGTCTGATTTCCTGCGGCGGCGGAGAGCTGATGTGCGAGGATCTCGATTACGTGGATTTTGAAAAGATCAGAAAGGCACCGGCGAAATGGTATCTCGGCTATTCTGACAATACGCATTTTACGTATCTTCTGCCGACCATCTGCGATACGGCGGCTGTTTATGGTCCGTGTGCGAGTGATTTCGGCATGGAGCCGTGGCATAAATCCGTAGCGGATGCGTTTGGCGTACTGACGGGAGAAGTGCGTACTGTCCGCGGCTATGAGGGATGGGAAAGAGACGATGCGAAGGGCAGAAGCGAGGAAAATCCGTATCTGCCGTACCAGATTACAGAACCGCGCGTTCTGCGCCGCTTCCCGGATGCGGACAGTGCATTTGAGGGACGACTCATCGGCGGCTGTCTCGACTGTCTCGTCAATATTCTTGGAACGAAGTACGACGGAACGGTTGATTTTGTGGAAAAATATAAAGAGGACGGTTTTGTCTGGTTTCTGGAAGCGTGCGATCTGAACGTCTTTGCGATCCGCCGCGCAATCTGGCAGATGGAGCACGCCGGCTGGTTCCAATATGTGAAAGGCTTTCTGATTGGCCGCCCGCTGCAGTTCGGACAGAAATTCGGGGAACTCGACCAGTACCGCGCCGTGACGGATCTGCTTGGAAAATACAACGTGCCGATCGTGATGGATCTCGACATCGGACACCTTCATCCGGCGATGCCGCTGATCGTCGGAAGTTATGCGAAGGTGGCCGTGGAAGGAAATGAGATTGAAATTAAGATGGAGTGCCGTTAGAACGCTTTTGAAAAATATTTTCTCGAGCGGCAGGGCAGAGCCTGTGGGAAAATGTCTGCGCGCGTAGAAGAACTATCGGCGCATCCGGCAGATGCCGCGGAGCTTTTTGACATCGAGAATCGTGACCGTGCCGCGGGAGAGTGCGACGATGCCGTCTTTCTCGAACGACTTTAAGGTGCGGGAAACGACCTCTCTGGCACTGCCGAGGTTCCGCGCGATCTGTTCGTGCGTGGTGGAGAGCACCGGGGAACCGGTGCGGATGCGTTCATCCTCGAGATATCCGGCAAGGCGCTGGTCAAGCCGCGTAAAGAGGAGCTGGCCCATCGCCCACATGACTTCGGAAAAATGCTCCGTTGTTTCCCGGTAAATGTAGTTTTCAACGTAAATATTCTGATTCAACAGTCTGCGGAACGTGCTGGCCGGAGTGATGAGAACTTTCGTCTCCTCCTCGGCCTCAATCAGAATATCAAAGCTGATTTCCTGCATCGCACAGGAGGCAGACAGCGTGCAGACTTCGCCGGGAACGGTGGTAAACAGGGTAATTTCCCGCTGCTCGCCGGACTGGATAAAGATGCGGAGCTTGCCGGAGAGGACAAGCAGAACGCCGAGACAGTCATCGTCGCAGCTGTAGAGAAAATCGCCGCGCTGATACGTCGTCAGGACGGAAGAGAGCACGAGTGTCTGCTGTTCATCGGCGGTAAGCTTTGAATAAAATGGATAATGCTCCTGAAAACAGGATTCCAGAAAAGATGACATAAATAAAACTCCTTTCGGAAGAAGAACGTTCTTTTGTAAACTACGGCAGCAGCCGTTTCTTCCATGATAGAAAAGAACAGAAAGAAATGCAAGAAAAAACGTATCGGTTTTTGTGCCGATACGTTTTTTCTTGCATTTCCAATATTACGCTGTTTATTTTACAGAGTTAATCAGTTCTTCCAGCTCCTCATAGGAAACGGCGCCGACGTTTTTCTTTACGAGCTCGCCGTTTTTGAAGAAAGCGAGGGTCGGAACGCTCATGACTTTAAAGGATCTTGCCAGCTCCGGTGCTTCGTCAACGTCTACTTTGTAGAACTGGATCTCCGGCATATCCTCAGCTGCCTCTTCGATGACCGGGGCGAGCATTTTGCACGGTCCGCACCAGGTAGCAAAGAAATCAACAACGGCAACGCCAGGTGCTGCCTGCAGAGCTTTTTCAAAGTTTTCGGATGTAACATGAATTAATGACATAATAGAAGTCCTCCTTTTTATTGTACGGGTAATTCCCGGTAAGTGTTTTCCTGTTATGTCTGTAGAATACCACAGCGGAACGGGAATTTCTGTGACTAAGTCACAAAACTATCTGGGTTCTTTTCCCTGGCGGAAACATTCGATCATTTCGCCGGTCAGGCTGATGAGATTTGGCGTTTCGGGCAGGGAACCGCGGTCAAACCATTCGGCAGTGGAGAGCTCGTCGCGGTCGAGGGTGATGGATGGATCGCCGTCTACATCGCAATAGAAGCCGGCAAGCAGCGAACCGCTGAAGGACCATGGCTGACTCTTATAGTATCTCAGATTTTTGACTTTCAATCCGACTTCCTCCATAACCTCGCGGTGCACCGTCTGTTCCAGTGTCTCGCCGACTTCTGTATAACCTGCGACGAGGGCATAGGAACGGTGGCTGCTGTGGGATGGCGCATACTTCGTGAGCAGCAGGCGGTCGCCATCAGTGATGGCGACAATGACGCTTGGGCAGATCACCGGATAGGAGAGTGCGCCGCAGGACGGGCACTGCATCGCACGTTCATTTCCGGGCGCGTGCATCTTGGTTCCGCAGCGGCCGCAGTAGGTGTGGTCTGTGTACCAGGTATGGATCTGGTAGCCGGTGATGCCGGCGAATCCGAGCCATCCCGGAACGGCGCGGCGCAGAATCAGTGTGTTTTCATATTTCCAGATATCAAATTCCGAAAGCTGCGGGCGGCGCAGTTCATAGTAATTGGTTTCGTCGATACGGAACAGAAATTTTGCTTTTTCCCGGATTTCCGGGAAAACAGGTGCAATTTCTGCAATCGAAGGATAGCGGATCTGCGGATCTTCAAAATTGCACAGAATTGTGTGATGACCGTAGATGAAAACGAGATCGGTATCGTTCGGTGTGGAAGGGTGGTAATCTACATAATATTTATGCGGAGCGATATCCTGAATCATAAGAACTCCTTTCCTTGGTAAAAAAGTTTTTGATAAAACAAAAAACCGAAATTCCTGTGAAGAAATTTCGGTAATAAAAAGAGCGCGAGACGGGATTCGAACCCGCGACCCCAACCTTGGCAAGGTTGTACTCCACCCCTGAGCCACTCGCGCATATACATCCTTTTGGATGAAGCGGGTGATGGGAATCGAACCCACGTATCCAGCTTGGAAGGCTGGTGTTCTACCATTGAACTACACCCGCAGATGATGGGCACTGATTTTTTTCTCTGTCTTGTTGACTGCCGTGCCTCACTGACAAAACGTATTCTACAGGAAAGCTGAGAAAAAGTCAACCCCTTTTTTGAAAAAAATTAAAAAATTTTCAAAACACTGAAAAAGGAGAAAATTCAGGGTGAAAGGGGCGTGAAAATGTCCGCAAAGATCAGCCTTGTTCCAGAACGGGAAATGTACTATAATAGAAAAACGGAAAAGCAAAAAAGGGGGAATTTCCCTATGCAGGAAAATGGAACAGAACTTCTGGTTTGCTGCACCGGTTGTCAGAGCTGTATGCCGTGCATGGTAAAAATCAACATCCCGGGTTTGTTTGCGCTTTACAACCGGACAGCGACGGAAGGCGTCGAAGCGGTTCGTGCAGAGTATGAGCGTCAGGA
The DNA here is from genome assembly GCF_003480845.1 of Blautia sp. TM10-2. Classification (NCBI taxonomy): domain Bacteria; kingdom Bacillati; phylum Bacillota; class Clostridia; order Lachnospirales; family Lachnospiraceae; genus Blautia; species Blautia sp. TM10-2. Next base: position 174,078 of record NZ_QUJZ01000005.1, read on the forward strand.
CAAACGTGCCGATGACTGCATCAACTGTTATCGCTGTGAAAAGCAGTGCCCGCAGCACCTCGGGATCGGCATTCTGATGCAGGATATCGCGGAAACCTTCGGAGAATAGGAAAAAAGGAGCATCTGTGCAATTTAAAGAAGCATTCTAATCTTTCTATAAAATATTTTGGGAAAAACTGGACTTATCTGAAAAATTTGATATAATAGAAAGGTAGTGACAGGGAAATTTTATGCTAAAATCTGGAAAGAAGAGCCCTGTCAATTCTTATGGGAGGAAAAATACATGGATGCCATTGATTATAAGATTCTGAAGATATTGCAGAAAAATGCCCGCGAGACGGCTTCCAATATCAGCAAAGAGATTCATTTATCGGTTTCTGCAGTCATCGAGAGAATCCGTAAAATGGAAGAAACCGGAGTGATTAAAGAATACACCATTATTGTAGACGAAAAGAAAACGGGAAATGAGATGACCGCGCTGATGGAAGTCAGCCTGGAGCATCCGAAGTTCTTTGACAGTTTTGCAGATGCGATCCAGAAACTGGAGTACATCGTATCCTGCTATTATCAGACCGGAGATTTTGATTTGATTATCCGCATTTCCTGTCACTCATCCGACGAACTCGAAGAAATCCACCGCCAGGTGATGAGCCTTCCGGGCGTCGATGCGACAAGAACGCATGTAGTGCTGAAAAATGTAAAAAATATCTATTCCGCCATCCGCAGACCGGACAAATAAAAACCGGCATAGCCGGAATCTGATACGAGAGCGTGTCTGAAAATAATCCGAAAGAGTTTTCAGGCACGTTTTGGCGTCTCAGAAAAAGTACGGAAAGAAAGAAGGAAAAAAGTGAACAGATACTTACGCTGTTATGCAGAGATTTCACTCGAAGCGATCGGGCATAACATCAGAGAAGTGAAAAAAAGACTACCGGAGGGCGTGAAACTCCTTGGCGTTGTAAAAGCGAACGCCTACGGCCACGGTGCCGTTCCGGTAGCATCCTATCTGGAAAACCAGGTTGATTATTTTGCAACCGCAACCATCGAGGAGGCTGTCGAGCTCAGAGAAAACGGCATTTCCGCGCCGATCCTGATTCTCGGCTACGTGTCCCCGTCCCAGTACGGCGACCTTGTGGAATACGACATCACTCAGACGATCGACAGCTACGCACAGGCACTTGCCCTCGAAAAAGAGGCAGCACGCCAGAACCGGAAAGCAAAAGCACACCTCGCGGTCGATACCGGCATGACGCGGATCGGCTTCCAGGTGACAGAGCACGATGCGGATGAGGCGGCAAAAATCGCGGATCTTCCGCACATCGAGCTGGAAGGTATGTTTACGCATTTCTCCTGCGCCGATCAGGAAGACAAGACGTACTGTTCGATGCAGATGGAAAAATATGATAAGATGACGGCACTTTTAGCAGAGCGCGGCGTGACGATTCCGCTTCGCCATATCTGCAACTCCGCCGGAATCATGGAATTTGACGATCACCACTTTGAGATGGTGCGTTCCGGTATCATCACCTACGGCATTTACCCATCCGAGGAGGTAAAAAAAGAGCGCCTCGATCTGATCCCGGCGCTTTCATGGAAGAGCCATGTCATCCATGTGAAGGAAGTCGGCCCGGGCATCGGCGTCAGCTACGGTGCCACGTATGTGACCGAGAAACCGATGACACGGATCGCAACTGTTTCAGCCGGCTATGCAGACGGCTATCCGAGAGCTCTCTCGAACCAGGGCTGTGTGCTGATCCACGGGAAAAAAGCACCGATCATCGGAAGAATCTGTATGGATCAGATGATGGTGGACGTGACCGACATCCCGGATGTGCAGGTGGAGGACGTTGTAACGCTTGTCGGAACCGACGGGGATGAGACCATCACGATCGAAGAGATCGCCAACCCGGCGGCACGTTTCGATTACGAGATGCTCTGCGATATCAGCAGCCGTGTAACAAGGGTTTATAAATAGTTATCCAAAATAGAAAAATCAAAGTCTCCGAAGACGGAAAAAAGCAGAATCTGCTGACCGTTTCGGAGACTTTTTTGTGTTGGAACAGGTTTTCTGGATTATTTAACCGGTGCGGGTTGACAGGCGGTGCCGGAGTATGGTAGGATACCAATTAGTTTAGCGTAGTACAGTGATAACATGATCACGTAGAAAAGGAGAAGATTATTATGAAAAAGAAAATGGTTAGCATTTTGACAGCAGCCTTTTGTGTATCTGCCCTGCTGGCTGGCTGCGGCTTTGCAGACACAGCAAAAACATCCGCCTCATCAGCAGGAGCAGCATCCTCTTCCACAGACGGAACGACAACCTTTACCGTAGGCTTCGATGCAGAATACCCGCCGTACGGCTACATGGACGATGAGACCGGCGATTACACCGGATTTGACCTGGAGCTCGCCGAGGCAGTCTGCGAGATTTACGGCTGGAAGCTGGTAAAAACCCCGATCAACTGGGATGCGAAAGATACCGAGCTGAATTCTGGTGCGATTGACTGCATCTGGAACGGCTTTACCATGAACGGCAGAGAGGACGATTACACCTGGTCCGATCCGTACGTGGACAACAGCCAGGTGATGGTCGTATGTGAGAATTCCGGCATCAACAGCCTGTCCGATCTGGCAGGAAAGACGGTTGGTGTGCAGGCAGCATCCGCAGCACTCGATCTTTTACAGAGTGAGGAAGAAGGCGGTCAGAAAGAACTCGCCGATACTTTCGCCGCTCTGCAGCAGTTCCCGGATTACAACAATGCGTTTGTAGAGCTTCAGGCAGGTTCCATCGATGCGGTTGCCATGGATATCGGCGTTGCCAAATATCAGCTGGAAAGCCGCGGAGAAGGATACAAAATCCTCGACGAGTACCTGAACTCTGAGAAATATGCGATCGGATTCAAAAAAGGAAATACCGAGCTCTGCGATAAAGTAAACGAAGGCCTGCAGCAGGTTCTGGCCGACGGAACATTCGACAAGCTCGCAGAAAAATACGGAATCGCAGACATGGTGTGTCTGGAGAAAAAAGGAGAGTAAAGCAGCATGAAGTTGTCCATAATTCTATCACAGCTTAGTACCGGAATGGCGGGAACGATCTCGATATTTGTCCTGACGCTCGTATTTTCCCTGCCGCTCGGTCTGCTGATCGCCTTCGGGCGTATGTCGAAAAACCGGATTGTGAGCGGAATTTTCCGGCTCTATATCTCCCTGATGCGCGGCACGCCTCTGATGCTGCAGCTCATGGTGGTTTACTTCGGACCGTTCTATCTGTTCGGTATGAACATCGGAAAATGGCGCTTTCCGGCGATTATCACCGGATTTGCCTTAAACTACGGCGCCTATTTTGCAGAAATCTACCGCTCCGGCATCGTTTCGATGGATCGTGGACAGTACGAGGCAGCAAAGCTTCTTGGTTATTCGAAGGGACAGACGTTTGTCCGAATTATTCTGCCGCAGGTTGTGAAACGGATTCTGCCGGCGATCACCAATGAGGTGATTACGCTGGTCAAGGATACGTCGCTGGCCTTTTCCATTTCCTATGTGGAAATGTTCACGATCGCAAAACAGATCGCGGCGGCCAAGACCACGATGGTTCCGTTCGTCGCCGCTGGTATTTTCTACTACATCTTCAATTTTGTCGTGGCGTGGGTGATGGAACTTTTGGAAAAGAAATTTTCTTATTATCATTAACTATAGAAGAGAGCGGAAAACGATATGATTTATCTGGAAATGAACCATGTAAAAAAGAGCTTTGGGGATCTCGAAGTGTTAAAAGATATTTCCCTCAAAGTAGAAGAGGGCGAGGTGCTCTCGATCATCGGCCCGTCGGGATCGGGAAAATCGACGTTGCTGCGGTGTGCAGCGATGCTGGAGACGATGGATGGCGGTGACCTGACGTATCTTGGCGAGCAGGCAGTCACCATGCAAAATGGAAAATCCGTTTATGCAAAGCCGGCCGTGCTGCGGAAAATTCAGGAAAACTTTGGAATGGTATTCCAGAGCTTCCACCTGTTTCCACATTATGATGTGATGAAAAACCTCTGCGATGCGCCGATTCATGTGCAGAAACGCAACCGTGCGGAGGTGGAAGCACAGGCAGAAGAGCTGCTGCAGAAAATGGGACTCACAGGAAAAGAAAAGGCGTATCCGTGTCAGCTTTCCGGCGGTCAGTGTCAGAGGGTTGCGATTGCGCGTGCGCTGATGCTGAACCCGAAGGTGCTCTTTTTTGATGAGCCGACTTCGGCGCTCGACCCGGAGCTGACAGGCGAGGTGCTGAAGGTCATCAAATCCCTTGCGGAGATGAATATGACCATGGTGATCGTTACCCACGAGATGAATTTTGCCCGGGAGATTTCCAACCGCGTCATCTTTATGGACCAGGGCGTGATCGCCGTGGAGGGAACACCGGACGAAGTTTTCGATTCCGAAAATGCCAGAATGCAGGGCTTTTTGGGAAAATTTCGTGAGAAGTAACGACGTTGCACTTGCCTAAAAAAACAACATGCGTTATACTAGAGCGTGGTTGAAACGTATTTCAAACACGCTCTTTATACGTCCCATTCTGTTTTTGGGAATGAAAAAGAGCGGGGATAAAAGAGAAACCGAATACACATTTTGACAAGAAAAGGAGAATCGTGTCTATGAGCGGAACTGACAGATATGTAAGCCCTCTTTCCGAACGTTATGCAAGCAAGGAGATGCAGTACATCTTCTCCCCGGATATGAAATTCCGTACCTGGAGAAAGTTATGGATTGCGCTGGCTGAGACAGAAAAAGAACTGGGACTTTCTATTACAGATGAGCAGATCGAAGAACTGAAAGCAAATGCCGAGAACATCAACTACGATGTGGCAAAAGAAAGAGAGAAAGTCTGCCGTCATGACGTAATGTCCCATGTGTATGCCTACGGCGTACAGTGTCCGAAAGCAAAAGGAATCATCCATCTGGGAGCAACCAGCTGCTACGTAGGCGACAATACCGATATCATTGTCATGAACGAAGCCTTAAAGCTGGTGAAGAAAAAACTGGTGAACGTTATCGCTGAGCTGGCAAAATTTGCGGATACCTACAAAGACCAGCCGACCCTTGCCTTCACCCACTTCCAGCCGGCACAGCCGACCACCGTCGGAAAACGTGCAACCCTGTGGATGCAGGAGTTCTTAATGGATCTTGAAGATCTCGAGTACGTACAGAGCACCTTAAAGCTGCTCGGCTCCAAAGGAACAACAGGCACACAGGCAAGCTTTTTAGAGCTGTTCGACGGAGATCAGGAGACCATCGACAAGATCGATCCGATGATCGCTGAGAAAATGGGCTTCAAGAACTGCTATCCTGTTTCCGGACAGACGTATTCCAGAAAAGTCGATACGAGAGTATTAAACGTTCTGGCAGGCATTGCGGCAAGCGCAACAAAATTCTCCAACGACATCCGTCTTCTGCAGCACTTAAAAGAAGTTGAGGAGCCGTTCGAGAAAGGACAGATCGGATCTTCCGCCATGGCATACAAGAGAAATCCGATGAGAAGCGAGCGTATCGCATCCCTGTCCCGTTATGTGATCACCGATGCATTAAATCCGGCCATCACCTCTTCTGTACAGTGGTTTGAGAGAACCCTCGATGACTCTGCAAACAAGAGACTTTCCATTCCGGAAGGCTTCCTTGCCATCGACGGTATCCTGGATCTGTGCATGAACGTCGTAGACGGACTTGTGGTTTATCCAAAGGTTATCTTAAAACACATGATGGCAGAGCTTCCGTTTATGGCAACTGAGAATATCATGATGGATGCGGTAAAAGCAGGCGGCGACCGTCAGGAGCTGCATGAGAGAATCCGCGAGCTGTCCATGATCGCCGGAAAACATGTCAAAGAGGAAGGCCGCGACAATGATCTTCTGGATCTGATCGCAGCGGATGAGATGTTCCATCTGACCAAAGAAGAGCTGGAAAAGACGATGGATCCGTCCAAATACACAGGCCGCGCATCCGTACAGGTTGACGCATTCCTGAAGAACGTAGTTAATCCGGTGCTTGAGGCAAACAAAGAGGCACTTGGCATGACTGCAGAAATTAACGTCTGATGCGTTTGATAAACAGAAATAATAAAAAAACAAATTTTATAAGTAATAATAAGTTTTACTTATGAAGAAAACATGGTATACTATGCATGAACGGCCGAAACAAAGAGGCCGCAAGTATACGTTGAATTAGGAGGATGTCACATGATTAAGGCAGTAGTAGGAGCAAACTGGGGAGACGAGGGAAAAGGTAAGATTACCGATATGCTCGCAAAAGAGGCAGACATTATTGTCCGTTTCCAGGGTGGTGCGAATGCAGGCCATACCATTGTAAACAACTATGGAAAGTTTGCACTTCATACCCTTCCATCCGGCGTATTTTACAGCCACACAACAAGCGTAATCGGAAACGGTGTTGCACTCAACATTCCGGTTCTGATCAAAGAGTTAAATGAGATCGTTTCGAAGGGAGTGCCGGCACCGAAGATCAAAATTTCCGACCGTGCACAGATGGTAATGCCGTACCACATCCTGTTCGATCAGTATGAGGAAGAGCGTCTGGGCGGAAAATCCTTTGGTTCCACCAAATCCGGTATCGCTCCGTTCTACTCAGATAAATATGCAAAAATCGGTTTTCAGGTAAACGAGCTGTTCGACGATGAGCACCTGAAAGAGAAACTGAAATCCGTATGCGAGACCAAGAACATTCTGCTCGAGCATCTGTATCACAAACCGCAGTTAAATCCGGATGAGATCTATGCAGAGCTGATGGAATACAAAAAAATGGTTGAGCCATACGTATGCGATACTTCCGCATTCCTGTGGAACGCGATTCAGGAAGGCAAGGAGATCCTGCTTGAGGGTCAGCTTGGTTCCTTAAAAGACCCGGATCACGGAATTTACCCGATGGTAACTTCTTCTTCCACACTGGCCGGCTACGGCGCAGTAGGAGCAGGTGTTCCGCCATATGAAATCAAGAAAATCGTAACCGTATGCAAAGCTTACTCCAGTGCAGTAGGAGCAGGTGCTTTCGTTTCCGAGATCTTCGGCGATGAGGCAGATGAGCTCAGAAGACGCGGCGGAGACGGCGGAGAGTTCGGTGCAACGACAGGACGTCCGAGACGTATGGGATGGCTCGACTGTGTTGCTTCCCGCTACGGCTGCAGAATGCAGGGCACAACCGATGTAGCATTTACCGTACTTGACGTTCTCGGATATCTGGACGAGATTCCGGTTTGTGTAGCATACGAAGTAGACGGAAAAGAAATCCACGATTTCCCGAACACCAGCATTCTTGAGAAAGCAAAACCGGTTCTGAAAACCCTTCCGGGATGGAAATGCGATATCCGCGGCATCAAGAAATACGAGGATCTGCCGGAGAACTGCAGAAACTACATCGAGTTTGTAGAGAAAGAAATCGGATTCCCGATCACCATGATCTCCAACGGACCGGGAAGAGACGATATCATTTACCGCAATAAATAATTCAGGCGGTTTTTAGAGGATTTTTATGAAAAAAGCAGGACAGCTTCTCGCAGTTCTGACAGCGGCTTCCGTGCTGCTGTCGGGCTGTGAGAAGTTAAAAGATGTGACAACGACATCTGTCTATGTGAGCAAAAATGGTGTTGTGACAGAAGCCATTGTGGAAGATTACAGCAAAGACGATGATTACACGGAAGACGAACTGAAGGTCTTTGTGGAGGATGACATCAAAAAATTCACAGAGGAGCGCGGCGATGCGGATTCCGTGAAGCTGGAAAAATGCCAGATCAAAGAGGACAAGGTGGAGATCCGGATGGAATACGGAGATTACCAGTCCTACGCGGATTATCACGGAGCAGAATTTTTCGCAGGCACGCTGGATGAGGCAGAAGAAGCGGGATATGATTTTTCCGCTTCCTTTGTCGATTCTAAAGGCAATGAGGTTTCAGTCGAAGATGCGGTCAAAGGCGTTAAGCATGTACGCGTGATTGTCTGCGAGGAGCCGCTGGAAATCGTAACGGAAGATCCGGTGCTCTGCGTTTCCGGTACAGCCGTGATCAAAGGAAAAAACACGGTGGATACGGCCGGCGAGTGGACCACAAAGTCCACAGAGAGTGCTTCTGCGTCATCATCAGAGCAGACTAAGACAGAAGAAACAGAGCAGGAATATGAGCAGGACGTTCTTCTTGCCAGTCCTGTTATTGTTGTTTATGGTAAGTAAACAAATAAAATAGAGGAGTAACTAACTATGGAAAAGACAATGGACAAAATTGTGGCAGTAGCAAAATCCAGAGGTTTTGTATATCCGGGTTCCGAAATCTACGGCGGCCTGGCAAATACCTGGGATTACGGCCCGCTCGGTGTTGAGCTGAAAAACAACGTGAAAAAAGCATGGTGGCAGAAATTCGTGATGGAGAGCCCGCACAACGTAGGTGTTGACTGCGCGATCCTGATGAACCCGCAGACATGGGTAGCTTCCGGTCATCTCGGCGGATTTTCCGATCCTCTGATGGACTGTAAAGAGTGCCACGAGCGTTTCCGTGCAGACAAGCTGATCGAAGACTTCTGCGAGGAAAAAGGCATTGAAATCGAAGGCGGCAGTGTAGACGCATGGTCCCAGGAAGAGATGAAGAACTTCATCGAGGAGCATCAGATTTCGTGTCCGTCCTGCGGAAAACATAACTTTACCGATATCCGTCAGTTCAACCTGATGTTCAAAACCTTCCAGGGTGTTACAGAGGATGCGAAGAACACCGTATATCTTCGTCCGGAGACTGCACAGGGTATCTTCGTAAACTTCAAAAACGTACAGCGTACTTCCAGAAAGAAAATTCCGTTCGGAATCGGTCAGATCGGTAAATCTTTCCGTAACGAGATTACACCGGGTAACTTCACCTTCCGTACCCGTGAGTTCGAGCAGATGGAGCTGGAGTTCTTCTGCGAGCCTGGCACCGACCTTGACTGGTTCCAGTACTGGAGAGGCTTCTGCATCAACTGGCTGAAGAGCCTCGGCATGAAAGACGAAGAGATGCGTGCAAGAGACCATTCTCCGGAAGAGCTGTGCTTCTACAGCAAGGGAACAACCGATATCGAGTTCCTGTTCCCGTTCGGATGGGGCGAGCTGTGGGGAATCGCAGACCGTACCGATTACGACCTGACCCAGCATCAGAATGTATCCGGACAGGATATGACCTATTTCGATCCGGAGAAGAACGAGAAATACATCCCGTATGTTATCGAGCCGTCTCTTGGTGCTGACCGTGTCGTTCTGGCATTCCTGTGCAGCGCTTATGACGAGGAAGTTCTCGACGCAGAGAAGAATGATGTTCGTACTGTGATGCATTTCCATCCGGCACTGGCACCGGTAAAAATCGGTGTGCTTCCGCTTTCCAAGAAGCTGAACGAGGGCGCTGAGAAAGTCTTTGCAGAGCTGTCCAAGAAATACAACTGCGAGTTTGATGACCGTGGAAATATCGGAAAACGGTATCGCCGTCAGGATGAGATCGGTACTCCGTACTGCATCACCTACGACTTCGATTCCGAGACCGATGGTGCTGTTACCGTCCGTGACCGTGACACCATGGAGCAGGAGAGAATTAAAATTGAGGATCTCGATGCTTACTTTGCAGATAAATTTACTTTCTAATCTGGCTTTTTAGTCCGGAAAAAGAGTAGAAAAAAAGGATTCCCACTCGCGGGAATCCTTTTTTGTATACTTTGTATTACTCAATAATCGTACCTGTTTTTCCCTGGAATCCGGCGAGTGCGGAATCAATGGAAGTGATGACTGCGGTACGGCCGATGCCTTTCTCGAGGAAAGAAACAGCTGCTTCCATCTTCGGCAGCATGGAGTTTTCTCCGAACTGGCCTTCTGCGATGTATTTCTTCGCGTCAGCAACGGTGATGTGCTCCAGCGGTTTTTCGTCCGGGGTACCGTAGTTGATGGAAACGTTTTCCACGCTGGTCAGGATCATCAGCATGTCTGCGTTCAGCATTTCTGCCATCAGGCCGCTGGTGAGGTCTTTTTCGATGACTGCGGATGCACCCTTTAACTCTTCATTCTGCGGGAGAACCGGGATTCCGCCGCCGCCTGCTGCGATGACAACCTGTCCGGCATCGAGAAGAAGACGGATGGAGTCGATCTCTACGATATCCTGCGGCTTCGGAGCAGCAACGATTCGGCGGTAGCCGTCCTCGGTTTTCGTTACGTAGTTTCCTTTTTCTTCCTCTGCGTCAGCCTCCTCTTTGGTAAGCGTACGGCCGATCAGTTTGACCGGATTGTTGAAGGCATCGTCGTACGGATCTACTTCAACCTGTGTAAGAATCGTGGATGTGGTTTTGAAGATTCCTCTGCGGAGAAGCTCAGCACGGATGGCGTTCTGCAGGTCGTAGCCGATGTAGCCTTCGCTCATAGCGGAGCAGACAGACATCGGGGCTGCGCTGTAGTCGGTGTGCATTTTGCCGAATTCATTCATCGCCATGTGGATCATGCCGACCTGCGGCGCATTGCTGTGGGTGATGACAACATCAGCACCGGCAGCAACGAGATCTGCGATTACTTTTGCGGAACGTTTTACGGCTGCTTTCTGTTCCGGCAGCGTCGTTCCAAGAGCTTTGTGTCCCAGTGCAACAACTATTTTTTTTCTTTTCATTGGAAGATACCTCTCTTTGCAGTTCATAGATTTTGATACGAAAAAACCAGGCATCAATATAGAACTATTATAAAGTTTATGGAGGCAAAAATCAAGAAGAAACCGACATTGCGCACATTGAAATGTTTTTCGGACTATGGTATTCTATAAAAGTATCTGAGTCGTAGGGATTTGAAACGTGAAAGGGAGGTCCCGGCATGAAAAACATGCGCACGTTACAAAAACGGATCGCATATCAGCTCCAGCAGGGCAGTCTGGATGCGGAAGTTACAGGAATCACATGCGACAGCAGAAAAGTACAGCCGCAGAACGTGTTTGTCTGCATCCGCGGAAACAGGATGGACGGGCACGTATATGCAGAAGAAGCAGTCGAGAGGGGCGCTGCTGTCCTGGTTGCGGAGCGGGAACTGGAAGGGATTCCGGAAAAGGTAACCGTACTCGTAGTAAAGGACAGCAGAGAAGCACTCGCACAGCTTTCCTGTGCCTGGGAGGATGATCCGGCGCAGCACCTTGTGACAATCGGAGTGACCGGCACGAAGGGAAAGACGACGACTGCATATATGATTTACGAAATCCTGCGAAAAGCAGGGATACGCGCAGGACTCATCGGAACGATCGAGACGAGGATCGGGGAAAAAAGCATTCCGTCAGAAAATACAACGCCGGAGCCTGTTGTGCTGCAGAAGCTGTTTTCTGAAATGATGCGGGAGGGCTGCACCCATGTTGTGATGGAGGTTTCCTCGCAGGCGGAAAAACAGCACCGGTGTGATGGAATTACGTTTGATTACGGTGTGTTCACCAACATTGGAAACGACCACATCGGCGCCGGGGAGCATGCATCGTTTGCAGAATATCTGTCCTGCAAAAAGAAGCTGCTTCGCACCTGCAGAACCGGAATTGTAAACCGGGATGACAAAAGGTTTCCGGAGATCATAAGGCAGAGCACCTGTCGTCTGGTGACATTCGGATGCAGGGAAAAAGCTGATTTTATGGCAGCAGATGCAGCACTCGATCAGGCGCCCGGCGTGCTCGGTGTCTCATACCGGGTGCAGGGCGCAGCGGATTTTCCGGTACGGGTAGATCTGCCGGGTCTGTTTTCCGTTTCCAACTCGCTTGCCGCCATTGCGGTCTGCGCGCAGATGGGAATCCCGGAAAAGGCGATGCAGGAGGCACTTTCCACAGTCCGCGTCCGTGGGCGGTGTGAGGCAGTTCCGGTGTATCCGGAAATGACGCTTCTCATTGACTACGCACACAATGCGATGAGCCTCGAAAGCCTGTTAAAGACACTGCGGAAATACCATCCGAAGCGCCTGATCTGTCTCTTCGGCTGCGGCGGAAACCGCGCGCGGGACCGGAGATTCCAGATGGGAGAGGTGTCGGGGCGTCTGGCGGATCTGACCGTTATCACCTCGGACAATCCGCGGGATGAGGAACCACAGGCGATTCTGGACGATATCCGGACGGGAATCGGGAAAACAGAAGGCGCTTTCGTTGAGATTGCAGACCGTAAGGAGGCGATCCGGTATGTGATCGAAAACCGGCAGCCGGGCGATCTCGTGGTGCTCGCGGGAAAAGGCCACGAAACGTATCAGATCCGGAAGGGGAAACGGTACGAGATGGATGAGCGCGTGCTGATCCGGGAAATACTGGAAGAAAGTAAGGGGAATGTATGAGCAGCGTTTACGCTGATGTAATCGTAGACATCACAAATGAAAAACTGGACCGGACCTTTCAGTACAAGGTTCCGCCGGAACTGACAGGGGAGATCGGTCCGGGAACGGCGGTACAGATTCCGTTTGGAAACGGAAACCGCACGATCACCGGCTATGTGCTTTCCGTCGGAAACGAGCCGAAATATCCGCAGGACCGGATGAAGGCCATCCTCGCGGTACAAAAGGATGCGGCGACTGTAGAGACGAAGCTCATCGCGCTCGCCGCGTGGATGCGTCATACGTACGGATCGACGATGATCCAGGCGTTAAAGACGGTGCTTCCGGTCAAAGTAAAGGCGCGCGGGAAAGAAACCCGCGAAATTGCGCTTCTTGCAGATCCTGCGAGATGTGAGGAGCTGCTGGAAAACTACAGAAAGAAAAATTATAAAGCGAGAATCCGTCTCTTAAACGCGCTGCTGGCCCAGCCGGTTCTTCCAGGGCCGGTTGTGAGCAAGAAACTGAAAATCACGGCAGATACGCTGCACGTGATGGAAGAGCAGGGCGTGTTGGAAATCCGCCGTACGAGCACCTGGAGAAATCCGGTATCTGATGCGGCAGGAAGAACAACTGCGGGAAAACCAAACGAACAGCAGCAGGCCGTGGTGGACGGCATTCGAAAGGAATGGGAAGGGCAGAACCGCCCCTGCCTGATCCGCGGTGTGACGGGAAGCGGCAAAACGCTCGTCTATATGGAGCTGATGGAGCGAGTGCTGAAGGAAGGAAAACAGGTGATCGTGCTGATCCCGGAGATTGCGCTGACGTATCAGAACGTGGAGCGGTTCTGCGCACGGTTTGGAACAAGGGTCACGGTGGTCAACTCGCGGATGACACCGTCCGAGCGCGCCGACCAGATGGAGCGCGCGCGGCGCGGGGAGGTCAGTATTATGATCGGTCCGCGTTCCGCACTCTTTGCACCGTTTCCGGATCTGGGGCTGATCGTAATCGATGAGGAGCATGAAACCTCCTATAAAAGTGAAGTGACGCCGCGCTACCATGCAAGGGAGACCGCTGTGCGCCGTGCCGGGCTGGAGCATGCCCATGTGGTGATGGGTTCGGCAACGCCGTCGGTGGATGCTTCTTACGCCTGCGAGACGGGAGCGTACGCGCTGTTCCGGATGGATGCGCGGTACGGAAATGCAGCACTTCCGTCCGTATGGATCGCGGATATGCGGGAAGAATTACAGATGGGAAACCGTTCGATTCTGTCCGGAAAACTGCGGGAAGAGATCGAAAAACGGCTTGAAAAAAAGGAACAGGTTGTACTGTTTCTGAACCGCAGAGGCTATGCGGGCTTCGTCTCATGCCGTGCATGCGGCCATGTGATGAAATGCCCGCACTGCGATGTATCACTGACAGCACACAATAACGGAAAGCTCGTCTGCCATTACTGCGGTTATGAAACACCGCAGGTACATGCGTGCCCGTCGTGCGGTTCCCCGTACATCGGCGGCTTCCGTGCCGGCACACAGCAGATCGAGCAGAACGTGAAAAAGCTGTTTCCAAAGGCACGCGTTCTTAGGATGGACGGCGACACGACAAAAACGAAAAACAGTTATGAAGAAATCCTGTCCTCATTTGCGGCGGGGGAGGCCGATATCCTGATTGGAACCCAGATGATCGTAAAAGGCCACGATTTCCCGAATGTCACGCTGGTGGGAGCGCTGGCGGCGGATCTCTCCCTGAATGCAGTCGATTACCGTGCCGGGGAGCGTACGTTCCAGCTGCTGACGCAGGCAGTCGGCCGCGCCGGAAGAGGCGAAAAGCCGGGAATGGCAGTCATTCAGACGTACCATCCCGAACATTACAGCATTCAGACGGCGGCAGAGCAGGATTACGGGACATTTTACGAGAAAGAAATGGACTACCGCCGTCTGATGGGATATCCACCGGCGGCGGAGCTTCTGGCGATCCACGGAGCCGGGGAGGATGAAGCGCATCTGACGCAGGCGATGGAATACATTCGCAGATATCTCATCCGCATCCGGGGAAACCGCGAAGTCCAGATCATCGGCCCGGCAAGTGAGGCAGTGTCGAAAATCAATGACCTGTACCGCATGGCCGTGTATGTACGCGCGCCGCAGGAAGAGGTGCTGGCAGAGCTGCGGGAAAAACTGGAGCGGTATATCGAGATTAACAAAGGCTTCCGTACCGTTTATTTACAGTTTGACTTCAGCAGAAAGTATTAGTTTTTTCATACTATTTACACATAGATTATTTATAATAGAAGAGCAAAAGAAAGGAAAAGAATTATGGCAATCAGAGAAATCAGAGTCGTAGGCGACCGCGTATTAACAAAAAAATGCAGACCGGTGGAGAAGATGACACCAAGAATCAGCGAGCTGATCGACGACATGTTTGACACCATGTATGAGGCAAACGGTGTCGGCCTTGCCGCACCGCAGGTCGGCATCTTAAAGAGAATCGTAGTCATGGATGTGGATGGAACCCCACATCTTCTGATCAATCCGGAAATCCTGGAGACTTCCGGAAGCCAGACAGGAGCAGAAGGATGCTTAAGCCTTCCGGGAAAATCCGGTACAGTAACCCGTCCGAATTACGTAAAGGTAAGAGCGCTGGACCGCGACATGCAGCCGTTTGAACTGGAGGGAACCGAACTTCTTGCCCGCTGCATCTGCCACGAGTGCGATCACCTCGATGGACATATGTATACAGAAAAAGTAGAAGGCGAACTCTGGGACAACACGTACGATGAGTATGAGGAGTACGAGGACGAAGAGTAAGTCTTAAAATAAAGGAGATGACTTCAGATGAAAGTGGTATTTATGGGAACCCCGGATTTCTCCGTGGGAACACTTGAGGCACTCGTGGAGGCCGGTTATGAGATCACAGGCGTTGTGACCCAGCCGGACAAACCGAAGGGCCGCGGAAAACAGATGATGCCGACACCGGTGAAAGAGGCAGCCGAAAAACACGGCCTTCCGGTCTATCAGCCGCGCCGCGTGCGGGATGCAGAGGCGATCGAGGAGATCCGGAAAATGGAGCCGGATGTGATCGTTGTCGTTGCATTCGGCCAGATTATTCCAAAAGAGATTTTGGACATGCCGAAATACGGATGCATCAACGTTCATGCCTCCCTGCTTCCGGCTTACCGCGGAGCAGCGCCGATCCAGTGGGCTGTCATGAACGGCGATGAAGTGAGCGGCGTAACCATTATGAAGATGGATGAAGGCCTCGACACAGGCGATATGCTGACGAAAGTGGAAGTTCCGCTTGCAGCAGATGAGACCGGCGGCAGTCTCTTTGACAAGCTCGCCGCAGCCGGAGCAAAACTTCTGGTGGAGACACTTCCAAAACTTGAAAAAGGCGAAGTGACACCGGAAAAACAGCCGGAGATAAGCACTACAGAGTATGCGCGGATGATCAAAAAAGAAGACGGAAAGATCGACTGGACGAAGAGTGCCGTTGAGATCGAACGTCAGATCCGTGCGATGAGCCCGTGGCCGAGTGCTTTTACAAAAGTAAACGGAAAGAACCTGAAAATCTGGGATGCCAAAGTCATTGCCATGTTCGGCGGCGATCTGTTTTCGAAAATTCCGGGACAGAATCCGACGAAGAGTGCCGGAAAAGTCTGGGTGGCAGATGAGACAGGTCTCCATGTAAAGACGGGAGACGGCATTCTGGTGATCGAGGAGCTGCAGCTCGAAGGAAAGAAACGGATGAAAACCGCCGATTTCCTGCGCGGCTATGCGATCGAGCCGGGTACCAGACTTGGCGAGTAAAAGAGAAAAAGCAACCTGAAGTTAAGGCGGGGAACGGCACAGCGGTGTGATGGCTGCTGTGCCTGAGAAAAAAGGAGAAAAACGATATGGGACTTTTTTATGACAGTACGTATCTGCTGGTGATTCTTGCCGCACTGATTTCCATGGCGGTATCCGCCCGCATGAACACGATTTTCAGCAAATATCAGACCGTCCGCTCGTACAGCGGCATGACGGGACGCGAGGCGGCGATGCGCATTCTGCATCAGGCCGGCATCTACGATGTGACCGTCCGCCACGTATCCGGTAAACTGACCGACCACTATGATCCGCGGACAAAAACCGTGAATTTATCGGATGCGGTTTACGATTCAACCTCGGTCGCAGCGATCGGCGTCGCAGCGCATGAGTGCGGCCATGCCGTACAGCACAATACGGATTACGTGCCGCTGAAAGTAAGAAGCGCCATTGTTCCGGCAGCGAACCTTGGATCCCAGCTTTTCTGGCCGCTGTTCCTGATCGGACTGATTTTCAGCCTTCCGATGCTGGTGAAAGCCGGTATCTGGCTGTTTGTGCTGGCATTGGCATTCCAGGTGGTAACACTTCCGGTCGAGTTCGATGCGTCGAGAAGAGCATTAAAAATGCTCAGTGAGGGCGGTATGGTGACAGAGACGGAACACGACGGAGTCAAGAAAGTACTCTGGGCTGCAGCCATGACATACGTGGCAGCGGTGATCGGTTCTCTGCTGCAGTTGCTCCGGCTGCTGATTTTATCCGGAGCATTTAGGAGAAATGATGACTGATACAATCAATACAAGAGAGCTGATTATGAACATTCTGCTTGAGATGGACAGGGAGAAAACGCCCTGCCATCTTGCTGTAAGGGACGCCCTCGATAAATACCAGTTCCTGCCGCGGCAGGACCGTGCGTTTATCAAGCGGGTCTGCGAGGGAACCGTGGAATACGGCATCCAGAATGACTACATCATCAATCAGTATTCCAAAATCAAGATCAACAAATGCAAGCCGGTGATTCGTGCAATCTTACGGATGTCGGTGTACCAGATCCGTTTTCTTGACGCAGTACCGGATTCGGCAGTCGTCAATGAGGCGGTGAAACTGGCGGAAAAGAAGCATTTTTACAACTTAAAGGGCTTTGTCAACGGCGTTCTGCGCACGATCGGGCGGGAGAAAGATCATCTGCCGATGCCGAAGGAGAACAATACTACGCAGTATCTTTCCGTGAAATACTCCATGCCGGAATTTCTGGTTGAGGAGTTCGTATCCCAGTACGGAAAAGAAACGGCAGAAACGATGATGGCGGATTTCCTGAAAGAAAAACAGGTGACGATCCGTATCAACCGCTGGAACAATACAATCGAGGAGACGAAGAAAAGCCTGGAAAGCCAGGGGGCAGAGCTGGAAAAAGCGCCGTATCTTGGCGAGGCGTTCTATCTGAAAAACTTTGAGACGATCGCATCACTGAATGCCTTCCAGGAAGGCCGGTTCCAGATTCAGGATGTGAGCTCCATGATGGCGGCGCATCTGGCGGATCCAAAGCCGGGTGACCAGGTGCTGGATCTCTGCGCGGCACCGGGCGGAAAGAGCCTCCATGCAGCAGATAAAATGAGAAATCAGGGATGCGTGGAAGCGCGTGATCTCACCGAATACAAGGTCGATCTGATCCGGGAAAATGTGCAGAGAGCAGGTGTTTCCTGCGTCGTGCCGAAGGTAAAAGATGCGGAACAGCTCGATGCGGAATGGATCGGAAAAGCGGACGTTGTGATTGCGGACCTGCCGTGCACCGGATACGGCGTCATCGGCAGAAAGCCGGATATCAAATATTACGCTTCAAAAGAAAAAGAAGAGGAGCTGGTACGGATTCAGCGGGCAATCCTTGCAAATGCCGCATCGTACGTAAAGCCGGGCGGCACACTGCTGTACAGCACATGTACCGTCAACAGAAAAGAAAACAGCGAGAATGCCGCATGGTTTCTGGAACAGTTCCCGTTTGAAGCAGTCAGTCTGGATGAACTGCTGCCGGATGAGCTGAAAAGCGGAGAAACGGCCAAAGGACAGCTGCAGCTGATCCCGGGGGTACACAAGACAGACGGATTTTTCCTTGCAAAATTCCGGAAAACAGAGGAAGGACGGGCGTAACAGATGGATATTAAATCAATGACCTTAGACGAATTAAAGGACGCCTGCCAGCAGATGGGAGAAAAGCCGTTCCGTGCCAAACAGTTATACGACTGGATGCATCATCGTCTGGCGGGCAGCTACGATGAGATGACGAATCTCTCGCTTGCCTTCCGGGAAAAATTAAAGGAACAGTATCCGCTTACCTGTCTCGAAAAAGTGCAGGTGCAGGAGTCTAAAATCGACGGAACGAGAAAATACCTGTTCCGCCTTAGCGACGGCAACGTGATCGAGAGCGTCTGGATGAAGTACCACCACGGAAATTCCGTCTGCATCTCATCCCAGGTCGGCTGCCGGATGGGCTGCCGGTTTTGTGCATCGACGATCGGCGGACTCGTGCGGTGCCTGACTCCGTCGGAGATGCTCGACCAGATTTACCGGATTTGGGAGGACACCGGGGAGCGGGTTTCCAATCTGGTTGTCATGGGAACGGGTGAGCCGATGGACAACTACGACAATCTGGTGCGCTTCGTGCGGCTGCTTTCGAGCCAGGAAGGACTCAACATCAGCCAGAGAAACATCACCGTTTCCACCTGCGGAATCGTGCCGAATATGTACAAATTGGCAGATGAGGGACTCCAGATCACCCTGGCACTTTCCCTTCATGCGCCGAACGATGAAAAGCGCCGCGAGCTGATGCCGATTGCCAATAAATATTCTATTGATGAAATTCTCGATGCATGCCGCAATTACTTTGCAAAAACAGGCCGTCGGATTACATTTGAGTACTCTCTCGTTGGCGGGAAAAATGACAGCGAAGCCGATGCAAAAGAGCTTTCCGCGCGGATTTCGGATATCAACTGTCATGTAAATCTGATCCCGGTCAACCCGATCAAAGAGCGCGATTACGTGAAATCAACGAAAAAAGTCGTAGAGAATTTCAAAAATAAACTTGAAAAATACGGAATTAATGTTACTATTAGAAGGGAAATGGGCGCCGATATTGACGGAGCCTGTGGACAGTTAAGAAAAAGTTTTATCGATAAATCAAACGAACAGCCGTAAAAAGCGGCTGTCAATACAGGAGAAAAAAGCATGAAGGTATTTTCTGCAACCGATATCGGACAGAAACGGACGATGAACCAGGATTTTGTGTTTGCCTCCGCCTCTCCGGTCGGAAACCTTCCGAACCTCTTTGTCGTTGCAGACGGCATGGGAGGCCATAACGCGGGCGATTTTGCTTCGCGTTACGGTGTTTCTGTACTGGTGGAATCTGTAAAAAGGGATACGAATTTCAACCCGGTGCGGATTATTCGGCATGGAATTGAAGCAGCAAACAGCCAGATTTTTGAGCAGGCAAAACGAGATATATCCATGGAAGGCATGGGTACGACGATGGTAGTAGCTACGGTTGTCGGCAACTATGCCTACGTTGCAAACGTAGGAGACAGCAGGCTGTATCTGGCAGCAGATGGCACGTTTGACCAGGTGACGCAGGACCATTCCCTGATTGCAGAGATGGTGCGCCTTGGAGAACTCACTCCCGAGCAGGCGCGGAATCACCCGGACAAAAACATTATTACCAGAGCAGTAGGCACACAGGATACCGTAAAGATTGATTTCTTTGACATTCAGCTTGAAGAGGGCAATCAATTGGTGATGTGCTCGGACGGCCTTTCCAACATGGTAACGGATGAGGAGATTTTCGAACTCATCTGCCGAGAAGACGGTGAGGACAAGGCGAAACGTTTAATTGATAAAGCAAATGCAAATGGCGGCAGAGACAATATCGCAGTCATTGTCGTTGAACCATTTACAAACGAGGTGAAAGAATGTTAAAAGAGGGCGTTATTTTAGGAGAACGATATGAGATCATAAGCCGGATCGGTTCCGGCGGTATGGCTGATGTCTACAAAGCAAAAGACCACAAGCTGAACCGCATGGTGGCCGTCAAGGTTTTAAAACCGGAATTCCGGGAGGATAAAACCTTTATCCGCAAGTTCCGCACGGAGGCACAGGCCGCAGCAGGACTGTCCCATCCGAATATTGTAAACGTGTACGATGTCGGGGAGGACCGTGGTGTTTACTATATTGTTATGGAGCTTGTTGAGGGAATTACCCTCAAAGATTATATTGACCGTAAAGGAAAACTGAGCGTAAAAGAGGCGACCAGCATCGCCATTCAGGTTTCCCTTGGTCTTGAAGCAGCACACAACCGCAATATTGTACACCGCGATGTCAAACCGCAGAACATCATCATTTCCACAGACGGAAAAGTAAAACTTTCCGACTTTGGTATTGCAAAGGCAACTTCTTCCAATACGATCAGTTCGAACGTTATGGGAAGCGTACATTACAGCTCTCCGGAGCAGGTGCGCGGCGGATATTCGGACTATAAGAGTGATATCTATTCCCTTGGCATCACCATGTACGAGATGGTAACCGGAAGAGTGCCGTTTGACGGCGATACCACCGTTGCCATCGCAATCAAGCATCTGCAGGAGGAGATTGAATCTCCATCCAAATATACCCCGAACCTTCCGTTCGCACTGGAGCAGATCATCTTAAAATGTACCCAGAAGAGCCCGGACCGCCGTTACAATAACATGGCGGAGCTGATCGACGACTTGAAGCATTCGCTGATGGAGCCGCAGGGCAATTTCGTAAAAGTAACTCCGTTAAGTTCTCACGCCGAGACTGTTATGGTATCCGCAGAGGAGTTAAGCCAGATCCGTTCCGGCGCAGCAGCAAAGGCAAATGCGCAGACGGCAGAGGAGCCGGCCCGCAAGCGCTACAGCAAGATCGAGGATGAGGAAGAGGACGAAGATTACAGCTACGAGGACGAAGAAGACGAGGATGAGGACGAAGAAGAGGATGACCGCGATTCCTACGATGAGGATGACGACGATTCCTACTACGACGATGACGACGACGATGACAAAGCCGGAAACAAACTCGAAAAGATCATCACAATCGGCGGTTTTGCGATTGCAGCCATCATCATCTGCATGCTGATCTACTTTATTGCACAGGCAGCCGGCATTGTCGGCGGAAAAGGACCGACCGCAGCTTCTTCCAGTTCCGCATCATCTTCGAGCAGCACGGAAGTTGTTTCTTCCAGCAGCAAAGAAGAGGAAAAAGTAACCGTTCCGGATCTGACCAACAAAACCGAGGCAGATGCCGTCGATCTGGCAAACAGCCTGAACCTTGGTGTAGTCAACGGCGGAACCGAGGCATCGGATGTCATTGAGGCAGGAAAGATCTGCCGCCAGGATCTGAAACCGGGAACGAAAGTCGATAAAAATGCAACGATTACGTATTATGTAAGCTCCGGAAAAGAAACCGTAACCATTCCGACCGGCATTGTTGGAACACAGAAAGACGCTGCAAGTGCTGCACTGACTCAGCTGGGACTGCAGGTTTCCACAACAGAGGATTTCAGCGATACCGTTGCAGAAGGCTTGGTTATTTCCGTTGACCCGTCAGAGGGAAGTCAGGTTGCGCCGGAATCTACCGTTACGCTGGTGATCAGCAAGGGATCCAAGGACGCGGAAGAAATTGCAATCCGTGATGTAATCGGCCTGGATGAGGAGACAGCAAAATCAATCCTGAGCGATTTCAATATTATTGTGAAAACAGGAACCAGCAGCAAGGTGGCCGAGGGCGAAGTCATGGAGGTTGACCCGGCAATCGGAACCAAAGTAAAGAAAGGTTCTGACGTTACGATTTATGTCAATAGCCCGAGTGCACAGCCAACGACGCCGGATGAGAATACACCGACCCCGACACCGGCCGAGCCGGGCGCAAATACCGCTACGGATGTTACCTGGTCCTGCAGCCAGACCTTAAGTGCGCCGGATCAGTATCAGGGTGGTATTGCAAAAATTGAGCTGATCCAGGATGATGGAAACGGAAACGAGACCTCCATCACCATCATGGATGGACAGGCCATTACGAGCTGGCCGTATTCTGTCAACACCAACTGGAGTGCTTCATCGTCTGCTTCTTCTACCGGAAGAATCGTCTTCTATGAGATGGATTCGAGCGGAAGTTATCAGGCAATTGCACAGTACCCATCGGTTCCGTTGAGTGAAGGGTGAGTATGACAGGAAAGATTATGAAAGGAATTGCCGGATTCTACTACGTAGACGTAGAAGAATCCGGCATTTATGAGTGCAAAGCAAAAGGAATTTTCCGAAAGGAAGGCCAGAAACCGCTCGTCGGAGATCTTGTGGAAATCGAGATTCTGGATGAAGCGGAAAAAACAGGAAATATGACCCGGATTCTGCCGCGAAAAAATGAACTGATCCGTCCGGCAGTGGCCAATATCGATCAGGCGCTTGTGATTTTTGCGCTGGAAAATCCGACCCCGAACCTGACGCTTCTGGACCGTTTTCTTGTGATGATGGAACAGCAGAACGTTCCGACGGCAATCTGTTTCAATAAAAGAGATCTTGCGGGGGAAGATTACACAGACCATCTGCGAAGCGTCTATGAGAACTGCGGTTACCGTGTCTTTACGGTGAGTGCAGCGAAAGAGCAGGGCATGCAGGAAGTGGAAGCATACCTGAAAGGGAAAACAACGGTGGTAGCCGGTCCGTCCGGCGTCGGAAAATCTTCGATCACAAACCGGATGCAGAAAGAAATCCAGATGGAGACCGGAGAGATCAGCAAAAAGCTGAAAAAAGGAAAACACACGACGCGCCATTCCCAAATGATCCCGATCGACCATGAGACGTATCTGTGCGATACGCCGGGGTTCAGCTCGCTTTATACAACCGATATGGAAAAAGAGGAGCTGAAAAACTTTTTCCCGGAATTTCATCCGTACGAAGGAAAATGCCGTTTCCTCGGCTGCATCCACGGAAAAGAGCCGGGCTGTGCCGTCAAAGAGGCACTGGAACAGGGAAATATCAGCAAAGAAAGATTTGAAAACTATACCATGTTCTATGAAGAACTGAAAGAACAGGAAAAGAGGAGATACTAGCATGAGCCGAGTATATCAGTTGGCACCTTCTATTTTATCCGCAGACTTCAACCGTCTCGGAGAACAGATCCAAAGGGTAGAGAAAGCAGAGTGCCGGTGGCTTCATATCGATATTATGGATGGAATGTTTGTACCATCCATTTCGTTTGGAATGCCGGTGGTAAAGTCGATCCGAAAAGAAAGCAGTCTGTATTTTGATGTTCATATGATGGTAAAGGACCCGGAGCGGTACGTAGAAGAATTTCAAAGCTGCGGGGCGGATATGATCACGGTTCACGCGGAGGCATGCCGCGATCTGGCAGAAACCGTGAAAAAGATTCATGAAACAGGCGCAGATGCCGGAGTTGCCGTAAATCCGGATACGCCGCTTTCTGCGGTTACGGACGTGATGGATCAGGTAGAAATGATTCTGATTATGAGCGTTTATCCTGGTTTCGGCGGCCAGAAGTATATCCCGGAGTCGACGGAGAGGATCCGTACGCTCCGCAGAATGCTGGATGAAAAGGGACTGGAGCATGTGCACATTCAGGTCGATGGCGGCATCAACCGCGCGACCATCGATGAAGTCCTTGCGGCAGGTGCCAACATCATCGTGGCAGGCTCTGCTGTATTTGGCAGCAACATCGAGCAGAACGTGCGCGAGCTGCAGGAAAAAATTTCTTCATACAGCAAAAAGGCAGAATAAGATACAAAAAGACAGAAAAAAGAGGCAGGGAAACGTGAGAACATGTATTATTTCGGGAGGGATGATCGAACCGGATTTTGCCTTCCCATATCTTCAGAAACAGCAGTTTGATATTATCCTGGCAGCAGACCGGGGACTGGAGTTCTGCTACCATTACCAGATTATGCCGACGTATATTCTGGGAGATTTTGACAGTTTATCTCCGGAGATTTTAAATTATTACAAGGAGAACCATGTCGCACCGATCCGGGAATTTAATCCCATGAAGGACAATACGGACACGGACATCGCATTTCAGCAGGCGATTGTTCTGGGAAGCAGTGAAATCACGATTCTCGGAGCAACAGGAGGAAGACTCGACCATTTCTTAAGTATTGTGCAGAACCTGAAAACGGCATGGGAGAAGAAAATTCCGGCTTACATCGTGGACAGCCGCAATCTGATTACGATTCCGGTGGAAACTTCGTTTGAAATCCGGAAAGAAGAGCAGTTCGGAAAGTACGTTTCGTTCTTCCCGCTGGAAAAGGAAGTCACATCCATCACCCTGGAGGGCTTCGCCTACCCGCTCGACCATCACTGTCTGCCGAATACTTCGGGTGGTCTGTGCGTGAGCAATGAGATCGTCGAGGAGACCGCGCATGTATCGTACGAGGGCGGCATTCTTCTGATGGTACAGTCAAGAGATTAAAATCCATTGAAATCAAAGAGCCCGTGTGCTATAATTTATAGTTGCATTGGGCTCTTTTTGTGCATAAAAAGAACCCGAACAGAAAAAGAAGCGAAAAATAAAAACAAAGGAGATATAGATTACTATGAAATTAGGTATCGTGGGCCTTCCGAACGTCGGAAAAAGTACACTTTTCAATTCCCTGACCAAAGCAGGAGCAGAGAGCGCAAACTATCCGTTCTGTACCATTGACCCGAATGTCGGCATCGTGCCGGTTCCGGACAAGCGTCTGCAGCAGCTCGGAGATTTCTATCAGTCCAAGAAAGTAACACCGGCTGTCATCGAGTTCGTTGACATCGCAGGTCTTGTAAAAGGTGCATCCAAAGGAGAGGGACTTGGAAACCAGTTCCTTGCCAATATCCGTGAGGTAGACGCTATCGTTCATGTTGTCAGATGCTTCGAGGATCCGAACGTTATCCACGTAGACGGCAGCATTGATCCGCTCCGTGATATCGAGACCATCGACCTTGAGCTGATCTTCGCCGACCTTGAGGTACTCGAGCGCCGTATTTCCAAAACTGCAAAATCTGCAAGAATGGACAAAGAGGCAGCAAAAGAGCTCGAATTCCAGGAGCGTCTGAAAAAACTGCTCGAGGACGGAAAAGATGCCATCCTGATGGAGCTGCAGAACGAGGACGAGGAGAAATGGATCGCAGAGTACAACCTGCTGACCAGTAAACCGGTCATCTACGCAGCAAACGTAGCAGAGGATGATCTCGCTGACGACGGTGCAAACAACTCCTATGTACAGTCCGTCCGCGAATATGCAAAAGAGCACAACAGCGAAGTATTCGTCATCTGCGCCGAGATCGAGGCAGAAATCTCCGAACTCGAAGAGGATGAGAAAAAAATGTTCCTCGAGGATCTTGGTCTTACCGAGTCCGGCCTGGAAAAACTGATCGCAGCAAGCTACCGTCTGCTCGGCCTCATGAGCTTCCTTACAGCAGGAGAGGATGAGACCCGTGCATGGACCATCAAAGTCGGAACAAAAGCACCGCAGGCAGCCGGAAAAATCCACACCGATTTCGAGCGCGGATTCATCAAAGCCGAGGTTGTCAATTATCAGGATCTGCTCGACTGCGGTTCCTACGCAGGAGCAAGAGAGAAAGGCCTTGTGCGTATGGAAGGAAAAGATTACATTGTCCGCGACGGCGATGTCATCCTGTTCCGTTTTAACGTTTAACACCAGTAGACAAGAAGTCCCCCGCTTCTAAAGCGGTGGGATGAATTGTTAAAAGAAACATAACGGCAGTGGCGGGCGGAGAGAAATCGGTATCCTCCACTGACATGAGGCAGGTCACAGTCGAACTATTTTCGACATGTCAGACTCCGTGAAAATACCGACTGTGAGTTGAAACAATGAACTGAAAATCAGAGAGAATAAAATCTATGGATATGGAAATTAATTTCCCCAATCTCGGGATTTATCTCGACCATGTGGGAAAAAACATCAGTATTTTCGGATTTTCCATTGCCTATTACGGCATCGTGATCGTAACCGGTATGATGATTGCGATCTGGATTGCCCAAAGAGAGGCAAAGCGAACGGGGCAGAACCCGGAGCAGTACCTCGATCTTGCGATGATCGGCATCGCAGCCGGTATTCTCGGGGCACGGATTTACTACGTTATATTTGCCTGGGACTATTATAAGGATGATCTTTTGAGTATTTTCAACATCCGCCAAGGCGGACTTGCCATCTACGGCGGCATCATCGGTGCCTGCATTGCGGTGGTGATTTACAGCAGAAAGAAGAAACAGAACTTCAGCCTTCTGATGGATACCGCGAGCATGAGCATCGTGTTCGGTCAGATTATGGGACGGTGGGGAAACTTCTTTAACCGTGAGGCATTCGGTGACTACACTAACAACCTGTTTGCAATGCAGCTTCCGGTTTCCGCGGTCCGTGCCAATGAAATCACACAGAAAATGTGGGATCATGTGGTGACGGTAAACGGCGTCGAGTATATTCAGGTGCATCCCACCTTTTTATATGAAAGTTTATGGAATGTGGGTGTCTTGCTTTTTCTTTTCTGGTTTCGGAAAAGAAAAAAATTTAACGGCGAAGTGTTCCTGATGTATCTGATAGGATACGGCCTTGGAAGAATCTGGATCGAGGGACTCCGCACCGACCAGCTTCTGCTTCCGGTGGTGGGACTTCCGGTTTCCCAGCTCCTTTCGGGGTGCCTTGTGGTGGGATGTACCATCCTGGTGGTATGGAAACGAAAAAAATTATCATCCGGTGGGGAGACAGCCCATTCTTAAGGATAAAACCAGTGAAAAAAACAGAATAAAAATACAGAAAAGGGGAAAACCGGCAAAAAAGGTTTTCTCTTTTTTGATACAAAATTGGTATAAAAAAGGCGGAAAATGCGCATAAAAATGTTGCATTTTGGGGAAAATCTTAAAAATGAAATAGAAAAAAGACCTTGCTATTTTCCCTGAGTTGATATAGAATAAAAATATAAGTGGTAGAAAGTGGTGAAAAGTGGTGCGTTGTGGAGCGGATGTGGCAGTCTGGCTGCGGCGCGATACATGAAGTGGTGCGTGGGGAGACCGCCATTTCAGGTGATAAGAGGGTTTTCATTATGTTCATGGGAGAGTACAGTCATACGATTGACGCGAAGGGAAGATTGATCATACCGTCCAAGTTCAGAGAACAGCTGGGAGAAGAGTTTGTACTGACGAAGGGATTGGACGGATGCCTTTCCATTTACCCAAACGACGAATGGGCTGCCTTTGAAGAGAAGCTGAGAGCCTTACCACTTACAAACAAAAACGCCAGAACTTTTTCCCGTTTCTTTGTAGCAGGTGCTACGTCATGTGAACTGGACAAGCAGGGGAGGATTCTCGTACCGGCAACGCTGCGGGAATTTGCTGGTCTGGAAAAAGATGTAGTCCTTACCGGAAATATCAACCGGATTGAAATCTGGAGCAAGGAAAAATGGAACGAAAACAGCAATTATGATGATATGGATGCCATCGCCGAATCAATGGAAGAGATGGGCATTGTGATCTGATCTGTTTCGTTGGGATACAGGAGATGACCATGGAATTTTCGCATACATCAGTATTACTGAATGAAACCATTGAAAACCTTAAGATAAAACCGGACGGAATCTACGTGGACGGGACGTTGGGAGGCGCTGGACATTCCAGTCATATATGTGAGCGCTTATCTGCCACGGGGAGATTAATAGGCATAGATCAGGACGAAGCTGCGATAGCTGCTGCGGGTAAACGCCTGGAACCATTTCAGAACCAGGTCACGATTATCCGCAGCAATTATTGCGATATGGTTCCGCGTCTTGCCGAAATCGGAGTCACCGGGGTAGACGGAATCCTGCTGGATCTTGGAGTTTCATCCTATCAGCTGGATAATGCAGAGCGTGGATTCACATACCGTGAGGATGTTCCGCTGGATATGCGGATGGATCAGAGAAATGCTCTTTCCGCGTACGAAGTCGTGAACGATTACAGTGAAGAGAATCTTTCGCGTATTCTCCATGAATATGGAGAAGAGCGTTTTGCAAGAAAAATTGCACACAATATATGCGTAAGCCGGCAGCAGGCGCCGATTCGAACAACTGGGGAGTTAATCGAAATCATCAAGCGCTCGATTCCGGCAAAAATAAGGGCGACGGGCGGCCATCCGGCCAAGAGAACCTTTCAGGCAATCCGTATCGAAGTGAACCAGGAACTTACCGTTCTGTCGGAGTCACTGGACGGCATGATTGATCTCTTAAATGACGGTGGAAGACTTTGTGTCATCACCTTTCATTCTCTGGAAGACCGTATCGTAAAAAACATTTTCAGAAAAAACGAGCATCCATGTACGTGTCCGCCGGAATTTCCGGTCTGTGTATGCGGAAAGAAGTCCAAGGGAACCGTAGTAACTCGGAAACCGATCTTGCCGGGAGAAGAGGAAATGGAAACAAATCCCCGTTCCAAGAGCGCAAAACTGCGCGTCTTTGAACGAAAAGTGTGACGGCTCGGCACGAAGGAGACAGAGAAGTTATGGCCAGACGGGCAGATGGAAGGGTAAATTCGACAGATAGAACGAAACGTTATACGCCAGATACGTTTGAGGACGGAAGTGCGGTACGGCGTCTTGCAGCACAGCCGCAGGAAGCACCAAAAGAAGCACGGCCTCTGAAATCGGGTGTGAGCAGCCAGACAAGAAGAAACCGGGCACGGGCGACACAGATCAGCGCGGGCTACGCTGTTTTTCTTGCCATTGTCTGCACACTGTGTATCGCGGCGTGTGTTGCGTATGTCAAGTTGCAGACCGTGGTTACCACGCAGGCGGAAGACATTACCAGCAAAGAAAAAGAATTGAGCGATCTGAAGGCGGACAATGACGCCTATTACAATACAACGGTTGCCTCCGAAGATCTTGAGGCAGTCAAAGAAGCAGCACAGAACCGGCTCGGCATGAAATATGCAGATGAGTCCCAGGTAATTTATTTCGATGATTCAGAAAACAGCTATGTGAGACAGTATCAGGATGTTCCGGATGCGAAATAGGTGAAAACGTGAGTAAACAGAAAAAAAATAAAAAACGAAGCGGGGCATTCCGGAGACGGAAGACAAGTGGGCGTATGAGCAGAAAACTGGTAGCACTCTTTTTGGGAGTGATGCTGGTTTTTGTTGCTTTAGCGATTGACATTACGTATGTGAATGCCACAAAGGGAGAAAAATACGAAAGACAGGTTTTAAGCCAGACGCAGCAGTCCTACGACAGCAGGACAATTCCATTCCAGCGGGGAAGTATCACCGACCGGAACGGAACGATTCTGGCAACGAGTGAGAAGGTTTACAACGTTATTCTCGACTGTAAACTTGCCAATACGACGGTAAAAGATGAAGAAAAGAACGATACCCATCCGTACGTCGATCCGACCGTAGCAGCACTGGTTGAATACTTCGGACTCGACGAGACGGATATCCGGGATCGTCTGACCGGCGAAACGACAAAAGAAAGCCAGTACCAGGTTCTCGCCAGAGAGGTCTCGATGGACGCGAAAAAAGCGTTTGAGGCCTATGTGGACGAGTACGCGGACAAAAAGAACAAGGAGCTCGATGAGAACGAGCAGGCGGAAAAAGCATACCGTGCCAACATCCGCGGCGTCTGGTTCGAGGAATCCTACCACAGAACGTATCCGTTAAATTCACTTGCCTGCGATCTGATCGGCTTTACGTATTCAGGAGACACGGCAGACTGGGGAATCGAAGGGTATTATTCCAGTATCTTAAATGGCGTGAATGGTCGCCAGTTCGGCTATTACAACGAAGATGCGGATATGGAACAGACGATCATCGAGGCGCAGCCGGGCAAAAACGTGGTTACGACGATTGATGTAAATATTCAGAAGATCATCCGCACGGCGATCAAGAATTACAATGAGCGGATTCATGTCCAGAACGGCGCGGACGAATCGGACACTGAGACGAACCGTCAGACAAAAGCGGCAAAGAATATCGGCGTTGTCGTGATGGATCCGAACAATGGAGAGATTCTTGGTATGGATTCTTCCGACTGGTATGACCTGAACAATCCAAGAGATCTGACACCGTTCTATTCGCAGGAAGAAATTGATGCGATGAACGATAACGAGACAATGGAGGCTTTGAGTGCCATCTGGAAAAACTACTGTATTTCCGATGCATATGAGCCAGGTTCCACGGCAAAACCGATGAACGTGGCGGCGGCATATTCCCTCGATGTAATCGATGATGATACCCTGTTTGACTGTGAGGGGTTTGAGACGATTGCAGGGCAGATGATCCGCTGCGGAGCTTATCCGGGAACACATGGCGTACAGACACCGGCCGATGTACTGAAAAACTCCTGCAACGCTGGTATGATGCAGATCGGACAGAAGATGGGAGCAGCGGAATTTCTCCGCTATCAGGATATTTTCGGTTTCGGCAGTCTGACAGGAATTGACCTGCCGGGTGAGGCGTACGGCCTGGTTCACACGGAGGATACCATGGGACCGACCGAGCTTGCAACGAGTACATTCGGACAGGGCTATACCGTGACGATGGTACAGCAGGCAGCTGCGTTTTCCTCTCTGATCAACGGAGGCAATTATTACCAGCCGCATGTGATGAAGACGATCACGGACAGCACAGGAGCCGTTGTTGAGAGCAATGAGCCGAATCTGGTGCGTCAGACGGTTTCCGCGGAAATCAGCGATAAAATGAGAAGTTTCCTCCAGGGAGTCGTGACCGATGGAAGCGGCCAGAGTGCAAAGGTTGCCGGTTACACGATGGGAGGAAAAACAGGTACTGCACAGAAGTATCCGCGAGGCAATGGAAAATATCTCGTTTCCTTTATCGGATTTGCACCGGTAGAAAACCCGAAAGCTGTTGTTTACGCGATTGTGGACGAGCCGGATGTAGAAAATCAGGCGAACAGTGTGCTGGCACAGGAGATCGTAAAAGAGATCTACACAGAACTGCTGCCGTATTTGAACGTATTCCCGGATGATACGGACGGTGTGACGGGCGAAGGCTCCGAGACCGGAACGGATGATCCAAACGTAGCGGCACCGGTACAGGAAGACGATACGGAAAACAGTGCTGAAAACAGCAATATCGAGAACGGCGGTCTGACAAACGCCGAGCTGGATCTCATCAATGAAGAGTAAAAAAACATAAAAAACAAAAGACATAACCCCATAGCAGTTTCCATATAGTGTTATCATAATGGATTCGGCTATGGGGTATTCTATGCGTAAAAACAAAACGTATCACCGGAAAAAGACGGTTCTTCTGTGGGTACTCTGCATGGGAATGATGGTCGGACTTGCCGGGCGGCTGGTGTATCTGTGTGTGTTCCGGTCCGTCTATTATTCCGAGAAGGCGGATGATCTGCACGAGCGGGAGCGCGGGATCAAGGCGGCGCGCGGCCGGATTCTTGATGCAAACGGGGAAGTTCTCGCGGCAAACCGCACGGTCTGTACGATTTCCGTGATCCACAGCCAGATTGAGGAGCCGGAGGCGGTGATTGCGATGCTGGTAAAAGAGCTTGGAATTTCGGAGGAGACGGCGCGGAAACGCGTGGAGAAGCGGTCTTCAATCGAGCGTGTCAAGACGAATGTGGACAAGGAGACGGGTGATACCATCCGGTCGTACGGATACGCGGGGGTAAAAGTGGATGAGGATTTCAAGCGGTATTACCCCAAAGGGAAGCTGGCGTCGCGCGTTATCGGCTTCACCGGAGGCGATAATCAGGGCATCATCGGACTGGAGGTGGAATATGAGGAAATTTTAAAAGGAATCAACGGAAAAATCCTGACGACAACGGATGCGCGCGGGATTGAGCAGAACGGCATCGGGGAGAGCCGCCAGGAGCCGGTGGCGGGAAGGGACTTAAAGGTCAGCCTGGATGTCAATATCCAGGCGTACTGCCAGCAGGCAGCGGAAAAGGCGATGGCAGAAAAACAGGCGGACAGCGTCTCGATTCTTCTTATGAATCCGCAGAACGGAGAAATCTATGCCTGTGTCAATGTGCCGGAGTTCGACCTCAACGATCCGTTCACGCTGCAGCAGGATACAACGGGACTTTCGGAAAAAGAAATTCAGGATCTGCTGAACCAGATGTGGCGGAATGCCTGCATCAACGATACGTACGAGCCGGGATCTACCTTTAAGATCATCACGATGTCGGCGGGACTTTCGGAGGGCGTTGTGTCGCCGAACGATTCGTTTTTCTGTCCCGGCTACAAAATCGTGGAGGACCGCCGGATCCACTGCCACAAGCGGACGGGACACGGAGCCGAAAACTTCGTGCAGGGCGCGCAGAACTCGTGCAACCCGGTGTTCATTGAAGTGGGGCTGCGGCTCGGTGTGGAAAAGTTCTGTGATTACTTCCGGAATTTCGGTCTGATGGAAAAGACGGGGATCGATCTGCCGGGCGAGGCATCGACGATTATGCACAAGGAGGAAAACATCGGAGAGGTTGAGCTTGCGACGATGGCATTCGGCCAGTCCTTCCAGATCACGCCGATCCGCCTGGCGGCGACGGTCTCTGCGCTCGTCAACGGCGGAAAAATGGTGACGCCGCATGTCGCAACGGATGTGCTCGATGAAGAAGGAAATGTTGTAAAGCATCTGAATTTTCCGGAAAAAGAAGGGGTTCTTTCGGAAGAAACTTCCAGGACGGTGCGCGAAATTCTGGAAAGCGTCGTTTCAGAAGGGTCTGGAAAGAATGCGTACCTCGAGGGATATTCCATCGGCGGAAAGACGGCAACCTCGCAGACACTTCCGCGGAGCGCCAACCGCTATATTTCCTCATTCCTCGGCTTCACCCCGGCGGAGCATCCGACGGTGCTGGGGCTTTGCATTATCCGCAATCCGCAGGGCGTCTACTACGGCGGAACGATCTGCGCGCCGGTGATCCGCGATATCTTTTCCAATGTACTTCCGTATCTCGGTATTGGACACAATTCTCAGGAAACCTGAGAATTGTGTCCTTCGCAGCCCTCATTTAAAGTTTTGCTTCGCAAAAGGAGGGCTGCTCACACCTGAATCACTTTCTTACGCAGCGAAACAGCAAGTGTTTCACTGCTGAGCGAACCGTAACTTGGATTATAAAAGAAGGTTGCGAAACAGAACAAAAAGCTATATACTGAATAGGCTGGAGAAAATATTTTGACATGCCTGTTCCGTACACAATCCGTACAAAAAGGAAGAGGTGCGTCTATGAAAAGAGAAATGATCCTGCCGGTTCTTCTTTCCTTTGGCATCAGCCTGGCGCTGGGGCCGGTTCTGATCCCGTTTCTGCGAAAAGTCAAAGCGGGGCAGAAGGAGCGGGAAGAGGGTGTGCCGAGCCACCAGAAAAAAGCGGGAACCCCGACGATGGGCGGCGTGATGTTTCTGGCGGCGTTTACCGCAGTTTCCCTCCTTTTCCGGAAAGAGGGAGCGGAAGTGGTTCCGGTGCTGTTTCTGACGCTTGGTTTTGGCCTGATCGGCTTTCTCGATGACTATCTGAAAGTCGTGCTGCACCGCAGCGACGGGCTGTACCCGAAGCAGAAAATGGCACTGCAGGCAGTGATTACAGCAGTCTTTCTGTGGTATTTGGCGCGTTTTTCCGGAATTTCCCTCCGGATGCGCATTCCGTTCCTTCCAGGCAAAGAGCTGGACGCAGGGATTTTTACGATTCCGTTTCTCGCCTTTGTGATTCTTGGAACGGTCAACGGTGTCAACTTTACCGACGGCCTTGACGGACTGGCGGCGAGTGTGACGATTTTAAATGCTGTTTTCTTTTCCGTGGCATCGATCGGCCTCGGAAACGGTGTTTCCCCGTCCCCGCTTGCGGTTATCGGGAGTCTGCTGGGGTTTCTGGTATTCAATGTATTTCCTGCCCGCGTCTTTATGGGCGATACCGGAAGTCTGGCACTCGGCGGTTTCGTCTCGGGAATGGCGTGTTTCTTACGTCTCCCCTTATTTCTGCCGCTTGTGGGATTCATTTATATGATGGAGATTCTCTCTGTGATCCTGCAGGTGTCATTCTTCAAACTGACGAAGGGAAAACGGATCTTCAAGATGACGCCGATCCATCACCATTTCGAGCTGATGGGCTGGTCGGAGACACAGATTGTGACGGTGTTTGCTACAATCACAGCGATACTATGCCTGATCGCATTGATGGGGCTTTAAAATATGGAGGTAATCAAACATGATTTTCGCAGGAAAAAAAGTACTGGTTTTCGGAACCGGAAAGAGTGGAATTGCAGCGGAGGAGCTGCTGCACAAGAAAGGTGCTTCTGTCGTTCTTTACGATGGAAATGACAAACTCGAAAAAGAAGAAATCTTAAAAAAATTAGAGAGCCGTGACAGCGTGGAAGTTGTCTTAGGCGAGCTCCCGGAGGAGATGCTCGACAGCCTTGATCTTGTCGTTTTAAGCCCGGGCGTTCCGACGGATCTGCCGGTTGTCCTTAAAATGAAAGAAAAAGAGATCCCGGTCATCGGTGAAGTGGAGCTGGCGTATCAGGTAAGCCGCGGAAAAGTGCTTGCGATTACCGGTACTAACGGAAAGACCACCACAACATCGCTGCTCGGCGAGATCATGAAAGCATATCAGCCGGAAGTAAAAGTGGTCGGAAACATCGGAACCCCGTACACATCCGCGGCACTCGACACGACAGATGATACCGTAACGGTTGCCGAGATCAGCAGCTTCCAGCTGGAAACCATCAAAGAGTTCCATCCGGCGGCAAGTGCGATCACAAACATTACCGAGGATCATCTGAACCGCCATCACACGATGGAAGAGTATATCCGCGTGAAAGAGTGTATCACCGAAAATCAGACGATGGATGATCTCTGTGTGCTGAATTATGAGGACGAAATCCTGCGCCCGTTCGGCGAAAAACTGATGGCAGAGAAGAAAGTACAGGTGATGTACTTCTCGAGTCTGCGTGCGTTAAAGGACGGCATCTATTATCAGGACGGCGAAATCCGCATTGCAAAGAACGGCGAGACGGAGCTTCTGACCAGAACCGACGACTTAAAACTGCTTGGCTTACATAATTTTGAAAACGTCATGGTTGCTTCTGCAATGGCACTTCATGCAGGCGTGCCGATGGAAACTGTCCGCAAAGTCATTCAGGAGTTTGCAGGGGTAGAGCACCGCATCGAGTATGTCTGCGAGAAGGACGGCGTGGCATATTACAACGATTCCAAGGGAACGAATCCGGATGCGGCCATCAAAGGCATCCAGGCGATGAACCGCCCGACTCTGCTGATCGGCGGCGGCTACGACAAGCAGTCCACCTACGAAGAGTGGATTCAGGCATTCGATGGAAAGGTACGTTTCCTGGTTTTGATCGGAGATACGAAAGAGAAGATCGCAAAAGCGGCAAGAAGCGTCGGATTCAACGACATTATCATGGCAGACAACTTAAAAGAAGCCGTACAGATCTGTCACGACAAGGCAAATGCAGGGGATGCGGTTCTTCTTTCCCCGGCCTGCGCAAGCTGGGATCAGTTTAAGAGCTATGAGCAGCGCGGTGAGCTGTTTAAGGAGTACGTAAGAGCACTGTAAAAACGTCATATCAGGAAACTATCCCGCATAAGCTGAAAAAGAGCGAACGGCGGGTGTGGCGCGGATGCGGAAGGAAAAAGAGAAAAAAATAGATGGGACGCTGCTAGTGACGGTATGGATTCTGCTTGGCCTTGGCCTTGTGATTCTGTACAGCGCCAGCGCGTATAACGGCCGGGTCAGATTCCATGACCCGGCTTATTATTTCAAGAAGCAGCTCTTTGCAAGTGCGCTCGGTGTGATCGGTATGTATGCGGTTGCAAAAATAGATTACCGGCGGCTGTTTGCACTGGCACCGTGGTTTTATGCGGCTTCCCTTGCGCTCTCGACGGCGGTGCTCTTTTTCGGAAGTGAGTACAATGGCTCGAAGCGGTGGTTAAAGCTTGGCCCCTTATCGTTCCAGCCCTCGGAATTTGCCAAGATGGCGGTGATTCTCTTCCTGCCCTGGGTGATGGAGCACACGAAAGGCCGGTCCGACAGTCTCTGGTTTATGACAAAGGCGGTGCTGTGCACTCTGCCGATTGCAGCGCTTGTCGGAAGCAATAACTTAAGTACGGCGATTATTTTGCTCGGAATCTGTGCGTTTCTGATCTTTATTTCACATCCGGGCTACCTGCCGTTTCTCGGAATCGGAGGCGCCGGCATCGGGTTTATTGCCGTTTTTCTAATGATGGAGAGCTACCGCCTTGAACGCCTTGCCATCTGGCGCAACCCGGAGGCGTACGAGAAGGGGTTCCAGACCATTCAGGGACTCTATGCGATCGGCAGCGGGAGAATCTTTGGCTGCGGGCTTGGAAAAGGCCTGCAGAAGCTTGGCTTTGTGCCGGAAGCGCAGAATGATATGATCTTTTCGATTATCTGTGAGGAGGGCGGACTGTTCGGCGCCTGCCTGGTGATCGCCGTGTTTGCGGTGCTGATCTGGCGCTTGATGGTCATTTCGATCCATGCGCGGGATCTTGGCGGAGCACTGATTGCGGGCGGAATTATGGGGCATATTGCGCTTCAGGTGATCCTGAACATCGCGGTTGTGACAAATACGATTCCGAATACCGGCATTACGCTGCCTTTTATCAGTTACGGCGGCACCTCCGTGCTGTTTCTGCTCGGCGAGATGGGGCTTGCCCTGTCGGTCTCGAGGGACACCGATTAAAAAGGCGGAAAAGCGCTGCAGAACGGGAACAAAACGGGAGTGTAATGCATACCGTAAAAAGAGAGGCCGGATGGGAGAGAACAGGTGGGAGTATATCAGATTCTCGGCGGAAGGCGGCTTTGCGGAACGGTAACAGTCCAGGGTTCCAAAAATGCCGTTCTTCCCATGATCGCGGCGGCGGTTCTGACAAAAGAGGAGGTCGTGCTGGAAGGCTGCCCGAAGATTTCCGATGTGGAGGATATGGCGGAGATTGTAAGAAGCCTTGGCGGAACAGTCTGGTGGGAGAGGAATGCGCTCCACCTGAACTGTGAAAAGATCGAAAAAAGCCGTGTGGAGGGAGCGCTTTCGAAGAGACTGCGCGCCTCTCTTTTGTTTCTGGGAAGTCTTCTTGCAAGGACAGGGGAGGCATACCTTGCAGGGGCCGGCGGCTGCCGGATCGGAAAGCGGCCGACGGACCTGCATCAGAGGGCAATGGAGCTTCTGGGAGCCGAGGTCTTCGAGGAGGACGGCACCATTCGGGCAAAGGCAGATCATCCGAAAGGAGCCGTGCTCTGCTTTCCGAAAAAGAGCGTCGGGGCGACGGAAAATGCGGTTCTTTTTGCTGTCGGAGCGGAAGGTGCAACAAGGCTGGAGCACTGTGCGCGGGAGCCGGAAGTGGTTCATCTCTGCCGGTTTCTTAAGGCCATGGGAGCGGAGATTACCGGCGAGGGGACGGAGCAGATTACCGTTTACGGAAGGCGGGGAAAGAGACTGCTGTCCGGCTGCCGGTATCGTGTTCCGGGTGACCGGATCGCGGCAGGGACGTATCTTCTGATGGGCGCGGCGACGCGGGGGCACCTGACGCTTTCCGGCGCGCCGCTGGACGAAATGGGGGCGGTTCTGTCCCTCTATCAGAAAATAGGTGGACAATATACAAGGAAGAGTGGTACACTGGTAGCAGACAGCAAAAACGTGCAGCATGCTGTTCAGTACGTGGAGACAGAGGAATATCCCGGTTTTCCGACGGATCTGCAGTCGCTGTATCTGGCGGCAGCGATGACGCTGGAAGGAAAGAGCTGTATCTGTGAAAATGTATTTGAGGACCGCCTCCGGACGGCAGAGGAGCTGCAGAAAATGGGCGGTACGCTGCAGATCTGCGGAAAATGGCTGACGGCCGAAAAAAGCCGTCTGCACGGTGCAGAAGTTGTTTCCCAGGATCTTCGGGGCGGCGCGGCACTCGTATCGGCGGCGCTTGCCGCAGAAGGATTTTCCACAATCCGGCAGACAGAACTGATTGAGCGGGGGTATGAACGGTTTCCAGAAACGCTCCGGGAACTCGGAGCCAAGATTATCGTAGAAAAAGAAATATGAGACAGAAAAAAAACAGAAAAAAGAAGAAAAACAGAAAAATACGGATTCTGACCGGGGTGGTGCTTGGCGTCGGCCTTGCAGGTGCCTTGTTTTTTAATGTGTTCAAAATCCGCAATATCCAGGTGGCGGGGAACACCCGGTATACAAAAGATGAAATCAAAGAGATGGTCGCGGGCGACAAGTGGATGAAAAACACGGTGCTTCTTACGACGTTTCATTCGAAGGTTGATATGAGCGATATTCCTTTTATGAACTCCGTGGAGTTTACGTTTGTAAGCTATGACACCATCTGCATCCAGGTAAATGAGAAAAAAGTGGTCGGTTATGTCGAGTACGAAGGCCAGAAGGTCTATTTTGACAAGAACGGCATCGTGCTGGAGTGCGTGGACGAGGAGCAGGAAACACCTGCGGAGGGTGAGTCTTCCGACGGAACCGCCTCCGATGGAACGAGTGCGGATGGATCCCTTACGAGTGAGCCGCTTGCATCCGAAAGCAGTACGTCCGACGGTGCGCTCTCGGCGGATACGATTAAAAGTGCACGTGTGACAACGACAGACTTTCAGCCTACCCTTTCCGATGTTCCGCTTGTAACAGGACTTACGTTTGACTATGTGACCGTGAACGAGCAGCTCCCGGTTGAAAAACCGGCAGTTTTCCGCACCATGCTCGCACTTACGAGAATGACGGAGAAATACAATATCACGCCGGACAGTGTGGAATTTAATGAGAACAGCGAAATTATTCTGCATTACTATGATACCGTGCGGATTCTGCTTGGAACCGATACGGCGTTAGAAGAAAAGATGACGCGCGTAGCAGCAATCCTGCCGAGCCTTTCCGGTCTTTCCGGAGAACTCCATATGGAGGATTACAAGGACGGCGACAGCAGCTTTGTCTTCTCGAAAGATGTATAAGAGGAAAGGAAAGCCGTCAAAAAAACGCAATAATCCTGAATTTTTTATGAAATACGAAAAAAACAGTTGATTATTTTCCGAAGAAATTATATTATATCTTTATGTATGACCATCAGAATATCAGACTATTTTGAGATAGACAGCAGTTCATAATCAAAAGGAGGAAGTTGAAATTGTTAGAGATCATGACAAATGAGGCAGAATCATCTGCAAAGATTATCGTAATCGGTGTAGGTGGTGCAGGAAATAATGCTGTAAATAGAATGGTGGAGGAATCCATCGGCGGCGTTGAATTCGTTGGAATCAACACCGATAAACAGGCGCTGACCCTCTGTAAGGCACCTACCATTCTCCAGATCGGCGAGAAGCTGACCAAGGGACTGGGCGCAGGAGCAAAACCTGAGGTTGGAGAGAAAGCAGCCGAGGAGAGCATCGAAGAGCTCAAACAGATCATGGAAGGCGCTGATATGGTATTCGTCACCTGCGGTATGGGCGGCGGAACCGGAACAGGTGCAGCACCGGTTGTAGCAGGCGTTGCAAAAGAAATGGGCATTCTGACTGTCGGCGTTGTAACAAAACCGTTCAAATTCGAGGCAAGAACCCGTATGAGCAATGCGCTGATGGGAATCGAAAAACTCGAGGAAAACGTAGATACCCTGATCGTGATCCCGAACGACAAACTTCTTGAAATCGTAGACCGCCGGACAACCATGCCGGAGGCATTAAAGAAAGCAGACGAGGTTCTGCAGCAGGCCGTACAGGGCATCACAGACCTGATCAACCTGCCGGCACTCATCAACCTCGACTTCGCAGATGTTCAGACCGTTATGACCGACAAGGGTATCGCTCACATCGGTATCGGCGAGGCAAAGGGCGACGACAAAGCGCTCGAGGCTGTACAGCAGGCTGTTTCCAGTCCGCTGCTTGAGACCACCATCGAGGGTGCAAGCCACGTTATCATCAACATTTCCGGAGATATCTCCCTTATGGATGCAAACGATGCTGCAAGTTACGTACAGAATCTGGCTGGAGAGGATGCAAACATCATCTTCGGTGCTATGTATGATGATTCTGTTACCGATACAGCGAAGATCACCGTTATCGCAACAGGTCTCAACGATGCAACGGCGAAACAGGCAAGCGTATCCCGCAAAGAGCCGGCAGATGCAAGAAAGAGCGCATTTTCCAGCAGCAGCTTCTCTGCACAGGCAGCCGCTCCGGTACACACTGCTCCGAAAGCTTCCGCTCCGGTACAGCCGCAGCCACAGGTTCAGGTGCAGCCGCAGGTACAGGCTCAGCAGACCATGACAAGCAATGTTCCGAAAAAGGACATCCAGATCCCGGATTTCTTAAGAAACCGCAGATAAGCAAAGAATAATAAGCAAATAACGAATTTACCTCGACACGCCGCAGACCGAAAATGTTGCGGCGTGTCGAAGTTTGTTGATCAAAAAAGAAGGTCATTCTTCCGAAAACGACAAAAAATTCACCCCCTTCCGTCTATAATAGGGTCTGTTAGAAATTCAGACCATGCAAAAGGCGCAGGGGGTGTTTTTTTGCACTATGAGATCTTTCTGGATCTTCTCTTTGCAGAGAATCTTCTGCTGAATTATACTATTCTGCGCCTTTCCTCCTTTCTTCTGAAACGATCTGCCACGCGAAGAAGGAGTTTTGCGGCAGCCGCGCTCGGCGCCGGTTATGCGGTGCTGTATGCCGTGTTTGCACGGTATCTGCCGGGTGCGCTGCTCGCCCTGGTCGGAATCGGAATTACAACAGGGATGGTGAAATCTGGCTGCAGAATCACGACAGTACGGGATCTTGTGGTGGGAATGGCAGGCTATATACTGTCCGGTTTTCTGATCGGCAGTGCATACCGCCTGTTCCGGGAGCTGATGCCGGGAAGGGGAATTTTTCTTTTTCTTCTTTCCGGGAGTGCCGCATATGCGGGAACACTCCTCCTGCTGAAGATCCGAAAGGAGATGCTCCTGGAACACGCCAGGCAGGTTACGGTACAGCTTGTGCAGAATGGGAAATGGAAAAAAGTAAAAGGACTGTACGACACGGGCAATACTTTGCGGGATGCCACAACCAAAAAGCCGGTCTCGGTCGTACCGTACACTGTGATACTCGAATTGTTCCCGGACGAAATGCGGACAGGGATTGCGGCGCTTGCAAGGCACGAGACGGTGCCGGAGCCGGAACGGCTTCTTGCGCTGCAGCCCCGTTACATACCGTTTCGCGGACTGGAAGGCCGGGGCTTTCTGCCGGTGATCCGGATCTCGGAAATGATTCTTGTGACAGAACATACAGCCAGGCACATAAGCGGACCGCTGATTGCGCTTGGCGGAGAAAATAGTTCATCTCCCAGGGGCTATGAAATAATTTTGCATCCAGATCTCATGGAAGGACAGGAGGAATGAAGTATGCTGCAGGCTGCACTGCCAAACGGATTCCGGCTTCGTATGCTGCCGCGGTCCGTGCCGGCTGTATTTCGTCAGACAGGGGAAATTTTTTATATCGGGGGCACAGATGTTCTCCCGGCGCCTTTGGAAGGACAGGAGGAGGCCGATGCGATTGCGGGGCTTTCCGATCCGGAAAACGAGACGGCAAGGAGCGAGCTGATCGAACACAACCTGCGTCTCGTCGTCTACATTGCACAGAAATTTGATAATACAGGAGTTGGTGTGGAGGATCTGATTTCGATTGGAACCATCGGCCTCATCAAGGCAATTAACACGTTCAATCCGGAAAAAAAGATCAAGCTTGCCACGTACGCGTCCCGGTGCATTGAGAACGAGATTCTGATGTATCTGCGGAGAAATAACAAGACACGGATGGAGGTCTCGATCGATGAGCCGCTCAATGTAGACTGGGATGGAAATGAGCTTCTTTTGTCGGATATCCTCGGAACGGAGGAGGATGTGATCTATCAGGGGCTCGAGCAGGAGGCGGAACATCGCGTGCTGGGAAGCGCAATCAGCAAGCTCTCTGAGCGGGAGCAGGTGATCGTGAAACTCCGGTTTGGCATCAATATGCCAGAGGGGCGGGAGAAAACGCAGAAAGAAGTCGCGGATCTTCTCGGGATTTCCCAGTCGTATATCTCGCGGCTGGAAAAACGGATTATGAAGCGGCTGCGGAAAGAGATTGCGCGGTATGAATAGAGCATAAAAATGCCCTGCCCGGAGGAAAAACCATTGTTTTGGTCCCGGGCAGGACATGATTTGCTGCTTGTTTTAAGAAATGATCGTTTTATCGTGTTTCAAAACGGCATACGCTGCAGGCGTGCGGAGCAAGAGAAGCAGAAAAACCGCCGTTTAAAGAAAGTGCTTTACCGCTCCAGAGTTCTTTCGCCGCAACAGACTCCAGTGGGCAGTCTGCATCGGCAAGTGTGGAAGAAACCGTCTGCGGTGCATCCGAAAGATTAAAAAGTGCAACGTAGGTTGTTCCGGTTGTGTCATCCTTTGCATACCACACAGCTTCATTGTCTGTACGCGTGATCTGATGCGGACGAACGGACGGAGGCAGCATCGCGAGAATATCCGTGTTCGTAAGAAGTGCCAGTGTATCGTCATCGAGAAGCGTCATTTCGGCACCGAGCATCAGTGGAGAGCCGAAGAGACACCAGAGTGTCATCATCGTTTTCTGCTCATCCGGGGTAAAATACGTATGATGTTCTGTAGCAAAACCTTTTCCGAGTTCGCCAAGCGGCAGCATATCACAGTCCGGATAACAGCCGGCAGAGACGTGGCTCTGCCAGAGCTCGCAACGCTGGAACATATCCTTTAACTGTGCCCAGTTGTCCCAGAAATCATCGGTGATGCGCCAGAGATTCGCGTGCTTTTCATAGAACCATGCTTTCTCTATGAGCGCAGGTCCCGGAGACAGAGAGAGGACGATCGGCCGTCCGCATTTTTGGATGGCATTCGAGAGCATCTCGATCTCATGCGCAGCTGCAAACGGATTTTTGTGCATGTTGGTATTACAGATATCATCGCATTTAATGTAATCAACACCCCAGGAAGCGTAGAGCTCCAGCAGGGAATCATAGTAAAGCTGTCCTTCCGGAAGATCGCGTACACCGTACATATCCGGATTCCAGCCGCAGATGACCGTAGGATCGGCAACGTGTTCAGCACCAAGAGAACTGTTCTTGATCTTTCCGTGATGATGTGCAGCGATTCGCGGAATACCGCGCATGATGTGAATTCCGAATTTCAGCCCCAGACTGTGTACATAGTCGGCAAGTGGTTTAAAGCCGGAACCGTCTGCAGAAGATGGAAAACGTTCGGGATCCGGCAGCAGACGGGAGTATTCGTCCATTTCCAGTTCAGAGAATGGAATATACTGATACCGGTCGCGCATGGAACCGGCCTTTTTTGCATACCACTGGATATCCACTACAATATACTCCCAGCCATATGCTTTTAAGTGCTTTGCCATATAGTCGGCATTTGCCTTTACCGCAGCCTCGTCCACGGTTGTATCATAGTAATCGTAGCTGTTCCAGCCCATCGGTGGGGTTGGTGCACATGTATTTTTGTTTGTCAGATGCATAAGAAAAAACTCCTTTCTAAAGCAATGCTTGTTTTTTTCTGATAAGAAAAGTATAATAAAGGACATAGTGCAAAACAAGAAGACAAACCGGATAAAAGAGGTAATTTTTTGATGGAAGATCTGATCGGAGTATATGGAATCCTGGATCTGGATCACTGGCCGAACGCTCCGTTTTTGCTGCTGGACGGCGGGGTGGAAAAGAGATGGAAGGAACCGTATGCATTTCATAATACAGACCGCGGAACATATTCCGGATGGCTGATGCAGTATACGCTTTCGGGAACAGGATGGTTTGAAAAAAACGGAAAAACGTATGAAATGCGTCCCGGGAGAGGATTTTTGTGTCAGATTCCGGAGAATAGCAGATATTATCTGCATCCGGAATCCGAAGAACCATGG
The DNA here is from genome assembly GCF_003480845.1 of Blautia sp. TM10-2. Classification (NCBI taxonomy): domain Bacteria; kingdom Bacillati; phylum Bacillota; class Clostridia; order Lachnospirales; family Lachnospiraceae; genus Blautia; species Blautia sp. TM10-2. The sequence goes on from NZ_QUJZ01000005.1 coordinate 218,115, forward strand.
ATTTTTCTGTATTTTCATTTTCGTGGAAGTGCAGTGTCCTATGCGGCAGAACGACTGTTTGAAAAAACAGGAGATGTTTTTTATGCGGATGCAGATAGCGAGCCAATTCGGACTGCACTGCAGATGCATCGAAAACTGAAAAACGGTTACCGGTCGGAACCGTATGAATGCGGTGTGTTTTTGTATCAGTTTTTTTGTTCTCTTCTGCGGGAGGTACAGCGTCCGGAGCGGAAGCAGACACATTTTTTTGTTCGGGAAGCGATACGGCAGATGGATACCGACTGCGCATCTGTGCAGGGGATTGAACAGCTGGCAGAACAGAGCCGGGTTTCCTTTGCCCATTTTACGAGATGCTTCCGGGAGGAAACAGGCGTTTCTCCCATGCAGTATCTTCAGGAAGCGAGAATTCGCAAAGCGATGACGCTGCTCTTGAATACCGGAAAGAGTGTGGAAGAGATTGCAGCAGAAACCGGATTTTCCAGTGGAAACTATTTTGGAAAAGTATTCCGTCACCATATGGGAATCTCGCCGTCGGCATACCGGAAAGAACGGCAGAACGGTGCTGTCTGAAGTTTTGGTTTTGTACGAAGATGTACTTGCGGAGAAATTCCGGGAGTATGGAAGAAAAAAGGGAGGAACAAAAAGAAATGGAACGAGAAACATTCCAATCGCGCCTTGGCTTTCTTCTGCTTTCGGCAGGATGTGCCATCGGCATCGGAAATGTATGGAAATTTCCGTATATGGTAGGAAACAACGGAGGCGGCATTTTCGTGCTGTTTTACCTGCTGTTCCTTGCCATCATGGGAGTTCCGATTCTGTCGATGGAGCTTGCCATCGGAAGAGGAAGCAAAAAGAGTACCGTGCGCGCGTATGGGGAACTGGAAAAGAAAGGGCAGAAGTGGCATATCCACGGATACGTTGCCCTCATCGGAAACTATCTGCTGATGATGTTCTACACCGTCGTTGCAGGCTGGATGCTGTACTATTTCTACAGCTTTTTAATCGGAAAATTCAGCGGCCTGACAGGCGACGCCGTAACCGGAAAATTCAACGAGATGCTTTCATCTCCGTCGATTCTTGTCATTACCATGCTGATTATTACAATTGCAGGCTTTCTGATCTGTTCGGTGGGTCTGCAGAACGGCGTGGAGCGTGTTACAAAGGTGATGATGATCGTGTTGATGGTCATCATGATTTTCCTTGCGGTTTACAGCTTTACGATGCCGGGTGCCAAAGAGGGACTGAAATTCTATCTGGTGCCGGATATGCAGCAGATCGAACAGGTGGGACTGTTCCACATTATCACAAACGCGATGAGCCAGGCATTTTTTACGCTGAGCCTTGGTATCGGCGCGATGCTGATTTTCGGCAGCTACTTAAACGGCGGAAAATCCCTGCTCGGCGAGGCAGTCAGCATTGCAGCGCTCGATACGTTTGTAGCGATTACCGCAGGCCTCATCATTTTCCCGGCGTGCTTCTCCTACAACGTACAGCCGGACAGCGGCCCGAAGCTGATCTTTATGACGCTGCCGCACATTTTCACCTCGATGAAGGGCGGACGGATTTTCGGAAGCTTCTTCTTCCTGTTCCTGTTCTTTGCGGCGCTGTCTACCATCATCGCTGTATTTGAGAATATCATGTGCTGTTTTTCTGAGATTTTCGGCGTTTCCAGAAAACAGTCAGCCATCATCAACTGCATTCTGGTGATCTTAGGATCCCTGCCGTGTGCACTCGGCTACAATGTGTGGTCCGGATTCCAGCCGCTCGGCGCAGGAAGCACCGTTCTTGATCTTGAGGACTTTATCGTCAGCAACCTTCTGCTGCCGGTCGGCTCTCTGATTTACCTTCTGTTCTGTACTTCAAAATGGGGCTGGGGCTTCAAAAACTACCAGGCAGAGGCAAATAAGGGCGGGGGCCTGAAAGTGCCGGACTGGGTACGGGTTTATCTTTCTTATATTCTGCCGTTGCTGCTTCTGGTATTAATTGTCCAGGGACTGATCGGATAAGACAGGAACAAAAAGGTCAATATCAGACGAAAAAAAGATAAGAAAAGAACTGGAAAAAAAGCCAGGAATACGAGATAATAAAAGACAAGAGACCAGAACAGGTGCCGGGACCCGGAAGTATCAGGTGTCCCGGCACTTGTCGGATCAGAAAGGATACAGGAGAAAGGGGAACAAAATGGGAAAATTTACACCACTGGATTTCAACAAATATGCAGCACTGGCCCGTCAGGCAGCGGCAGAAGGCTGTGTACTTCTGAAAAACGAAAATGAGGCACTCCCGCTTCGAAAAGGAGACAAAGTGGCTGTTTTCGGAAGAATTGCATTCCACTATTATAAGAGCGGACTTGGCTCCGGCGGTCTTGTCAATACGAAATACGTTGTCGGTATTCTGGATGCCTTAAAAGAAGAAAAAGACATTACACTCGACGAGAATCTTCTTGGAACATACGAAAAATGGATCGAGAAAAATCCGTACGACGAAGGACAGGGCTGGGGCAAGGTGCCGTGGTCCCAAAAAGAGATGGAGCTGACCGACGAGATCGTGGAGAGTGCAAAAGGCGCCGATGCAGCCATCGTTGTTGTAGGCCGTACCGCAGGTGAGGATCAGGACAACAAAAATGAGGCAGGCAGCTATCTCTTAACCGATACTGAAAAAGAGATGGTAGAAAAAGTCAGCAAAGCATTTGCAAGAACAATCGTTGTGCTGAACGTCGGAAATATTATCGACATGAAATGGGTGAAAGAGTGCAATCCGGCAGCTGTTCTCTATGTATGGCAGGGTGGTCAGGAAGGCGGAAACGGTGTTGCCGATGTACTGATGGGAAGAGTCAATCCGTGCGGTAAGCTGACCGACACGATTGCAGAGAATATCGAGGACTATCCGTCCCAAAGCTGCTTCGGCGATCTGACCCGCAATGAGTACAAAGAGGATATCTACGTCGGATACCGCTACTTTGAGACCTTTGCAAAAGAGAAAGTATTGTATCCGTTCGGTTTTGGTCTTTCCTATACGACATTTGCCGTGACCGCAGAGGCAGAAGAGAAAGATGTTGACAATGTAACCGTGACGGCAACCGTTGAAAATACCGGCAAAACGGATGGTAAAGAGGTTGTTCAGGTTTATGTAAAAGCTCCGCAGGGTGTTCTTGGAAAACCATCCCGCGCACTCGTCGGTTTTGCAAAGACCGGTGTTCTTGCACCAGGCGCAAAAGAGACGCTGACGATCGATGTGACCAAAGAGAGCTTTGCATCCTACGATGACAGCGGTGCAACCGGCCACAAATCCTGCTACGTACTCGAAGAGGGCAGTTATGAGTTCTACGTCGGAAGCGATGTCAGAAGCGCAGCATTTGCCGGTGCATACGAGCAGCCGTTCAAAGTGGTTGAGATCCTGACCGAGGCTATGGCTCCGGTAGAAGCATTTGAGCGCATGAAAGCTGTTCCGGGCGAAGACGGAACGTTAAAACCGGGATATGAGGCAGCTCCTCTGCGCACCGTAGATCCGATCGAGCGCATGAAAGAAAACCGCATGGAGCCGATCACCTATACCGGTGACAAAGGCTACAAGCTCGGTGATGTCCTGGATAAGAAAGTAACGATGGAAGAGTTCGTGGCACAGCTTTCCGATGAAGATCTGATCTGCATCTTCCGCGGCGAGGGCATGTGCAGCCCGAAGGTTACTCCGGGAACCGCAGCAGCATTCGGCGGCCTGACACCGGAACTGCAGGAATTCGGTATTCCGGCAGCCTGCTGTACCGACGGCCCGTCCGGACTCCGCTTTGACTGCGGAACGAGAGCCTTCTCCATGCCGAACGGAACCCTGCTTGGCTGTACGTTTGACCTTCCGCTGGTAGAAGATCTGTACGAGATGGCAGGACGCGAGATGAGACAGAACCGTGTCGATGCCTTGCTCGGACCTGGTATGAATATTCACAGAAACCCGCTGAACGGCCGTAACTTTGAGTATATCTCCGAGGATCCGTACCTGACCGGATGGATCAGTGCCGTACAGATTCTTGGTATGGAAAAATCCGATGTAACCGGAACCATCAAACATTTCTGTGCAAATAACCAGGAGTCCAACCGACATCATGTGGACGCCGTTGTTTCCGAGCGTGCCCTGCGTGAAATCTATCTGAAGGGATATGAAATCGCAGTCAAAGAAGGCGGCGCAAGATCCATCATGAGCACTTACGGACCGGTCAACGGCATCTGGACTGCAGGAAATTACGATCTTCTGACCACGATTCTGCGCGGCGAGTGGAACTACGACGGCTTCGTTATGACTGACTGGTGGGCAATGTCAAACCGTGAGGGATATGAAGCAACCAAAACAACCCATGCACCGATGGTATCTGCCGGAAACGATGTCTTCATGGTATGCACCGACTGCTCCGATATGGGACAGGACGATGTGAAAGAGGCACTGGAAAACGGCGAGATCACAAGAGGCGACCTGCAGAGAAATGCGATGAATGTCCTGCATTTCATCCTTGGAACTCCAAGCATCTTACGGTTCCTGGACCGCATCAGCGAGGAAGAGAAAGAAGCACAGGAGCAGATGGGCGACAACGATTTCGTTGCAGCAGATCTTGTAACATACGAGGCAGATCCGGCAACGGGAGATGTTGTGATTGACGCATCCGCATGGAACACGAAAAAAGGAAACAGTGAAGTATGCGGTGTTACGATTCTGGCTGACAAGATGGGAACGTACGATATCGAAATCGAGATGAAATCCGATCTGGAAGACCTCGCACAGCTGCCGGTAACCGTGTACATCGACAATATCGTAAAAACTATGATCAGCATCCGCGGAACAAAAGGTGAGTGGATCAAAGAGACGAGAGACCTTGGCTTCTTCTTCGGCCCGAACCACTACCTGAAGCTGTACTTCGGCGCAAATGGTCTGGAGCTTGGAAAGATCCGCCTGAAGTTAAGAGAAGGCATGGAAGTACTGAGCAAACACGAGGAATAAATAAAAAAAGAAATACAGAGAAAAACCGGAACCCGGGAGCCGCTGTTTGAAAGCGGTGCCGGGTTCCGGTTTTTCGTATGAAAGAAGATTTTTATGGAAGAAGCTGTTTTTTAGTGAAGCTCGTCCTCATCCACATCAATCACATTGTCATCGTGCAGGATTTTCTGCTGGTTGATCTCGGTCTGGATGACGTTTTTGATCCGGCGTTTTGCGCGGCCCATGTAGTAGGTGGTGACAAGATCGGAAATGCCGCTGTAGACAAGGCAGATACCGATGAAAATGTTTGTGGTTGCAACGGCATCAAACGGATTGGTACAGATGATGATGCCGAGAACGCTGGTTAAAAGAGCCAGCAGGAACTCAAGCCACCATTTTTCCAGCCCTGTTTTTTTGAGGTTGAACGCCTTCTGAATGCTGAGCAGTCCGTTTGCCAGAAGGATGATACCGATGACAACCGGAATGAATGCGATCACAAGGTCACTCTCAAAGATAACAAAGCAGCCGAACAGAATCAGCACCAGGGCAACGAACAGATCGTAGCGGAAGAAAAACGGTTCGCCGCGGCTTGCAATGTAGCGGATCAGCGCAACAACGCCGCCGAACAGGAGCAACGTTCCGGCGATATAACAGATCAGCAAACTCGTTTTTACGGGGTAGACGATCAGCACGATACCTAGTATAATAGAGACAGCGGCTGAAAGCAGGAAACTGTTTTTCACATCCTGAAAAAATTGTTTCATAAGGATTCTCCTTTCCACTTGAATGTGGTTTTTCGTTTGCTTTTATAGTAGCTTTTCAAAGCAGAAAAAGCAATGGACAAATTGAAAAAAATGTACGAAGAAATGGAATCGTGAAACGGAAGAAAGAGAGGGTAAAAAAGATGCAGGACGAACAGAAAAAGTTCCAGGAGAAGCTCTCCGAATTGCTGTCCTACGCCAGAGACCATGAAAATAAAGTAACGATGAAAGAAGTCAGAGACTTTTTTGAAGACTTTGCACTGGATGAGCAGAAAGTCACCTTTGTCTGCGAATATCTGACGATGGAGCAGGTCGATGTGGCAGATTATGAGCCGGGCGTCGTGCCGGAGGAGACCGAAAAAGAAAAGAAAAAACCGGAGTTTTCCGAGGAGGAGCTGCGTGCCTTACAGCAGTATCTTGACGAACTGCCGGAGACAGGAACACCGTCGGAGGAAGAAACGGCAGAGCTTTACCGGAAAGCGGCAGAGGGCGATTCCCTTGCAAAGAGCATGCTCGTGCAGCTCTGGCTTCCGAAAGTTATTGAGACCGCAAAAGAAATGCACACCCGCGATTTCTTCCTGATGGATCTGGTGCAGGAGGGAAATGTCGGACTTTTAGTAGCGCTGGAGTCCGTTGTAAAAGCTGAGACGGCGGAGCAGGCGATTGATGCGGCTGTGCGTGAGACGATCAGCGATTTCATGGAAGAACACAGAGTTCAGAAACATAAGGACAATACTGTAGTCAATAAAGTAAACCGCTTAAAAGACGCCATCGAGGAACTCTCCGACGGCGATGACATGGATTTCAGTGTGGCAGAGCTTTCCGCGTATCTTGACATGTCCGTGGAAGAGATTGAGGATATTCTGCGGATTGCAGGCGAAGAGCCGTAACAAAAGGCTGGTATTTGCACAGAAACTGTGTGAATTGGCAATAAAACAAAAGCAAAGGAGAAAAATACAATGGTACATCATATTGTTATGTGGAAATTCAAACCGGAAGTAGAGGATGCAAAGAAACCGGAGCTGAAAAAAGCGATGGCAGAGAACCTGAAAAGCCTGGTCGGCAAAGTGCCGGGACTGTTGACGGTTGACTTTGTAGAAGCACCGCTTGCATCTTCCACCCATGATATGGCACTTGTCACAACACTGGAAAAAGCAGAGGATGTAGCTGTATATGCAAAACATCCGGAGCACGTAAAAGTAGCAGACACCTATGTACGTCCGTACACAACGGAGCGTGCAGCACTCGATTACGAAGAGTAAAAACAAGCACGGACTTTAGCTCGTTGCCCGTTTAAATAAAAAAGTATCCCGCTTCCCCAAAAGGAACGGGATACTTTTTTTGTGCCGAGAAGATCAATTCCTGATCTGGTGAATACGTTTCATTTAAGTGTTTTTCTGTTCTTCCTTCTGCAGTTCGTCAATTGTAAGCAGCAGCTCATCGATGGAAACCTTTTCGTCCTTCGGATTTTCCGTAAATTCTCTGACCAGTTCTTCGTACGTTCTTCTTCTGTGTTCCAGCGCTTTCCGCGACCGCTCCCGCCGGATGCGGCGGACATACCGCAGGCGGAGGACAAAGAGCAGAATCAGAACGAGAAGGACAAACGGCATCGCCAGAAAAACAGGATCTGCCTTCCGGATACGGGCAAAAAGGGATGCACCGGCCGAGGCAAGATGGCGGAACCAGGAAGCGGCATGCACAGTGCCTTTCCAGAACGCTGCGAAATGGGAAGCCACAGATGAGAAGGAAACCGTGGATGATGCCGGTGCTTTGGAAACGGCCGGTTCCGGTGTCTGGGTTATGGCCGGTGTTTCGGTCGGCGTCGCAGTGGCAGTCGGCGTCGGTGTCGCCGTCGGAACCGGTTCAAACGTTACGGCAAGGGTATGATCCTTCTGGATATCGGAAAATGTGTAGCTGTCCGGATATTCCGTCACCGGCAGATACAAGCCGTCCACCGAGAGCTTCGCGAGCCGGAAGCCTTCGTCTGCCGTGTAGGAAACGGTTTTTTCCTCTCCGCGGGAAACTTCCCCGCCCTCGGACACCGAGCCATGCTCCGCCGCGGAAGTGGAAACCGTGAACAGATACGGCACCCGGGTGCGGTAGAACTGCACGTACCGTCCACCATCTGCCTTTGTTACGTTTACAATCGCAATAAATTCCCCAGGATTTGTCTCACAGAGGCCCTCTGGTTCATTGATGGTGATATCGTCGGAAAAGCCAAAATCAACCGTGTCGTCCGCAAGCAGTGTTTTCTGCGAGAGCGAGTATGTCTGGATAAAGTTTCCGATTCCGAGATGCATCGTCAGCGGAAAAAGAAAAAAGAGATCGCCGGAAACACAGAGATCCTGAAAGTTTTCCATGTAAAAATCGAAGGGATACGTGCCCCAGTCATCCATCACCTGAAGTGAGGCATCGAGGAGTTTAAAGCCGTAGCCGCCGTCCGCATCGGTCTGGATCAGATAGCCGCCGGTGGAGGGAAGATAATCAATACCGAGAATATTGTAGCTTGTCGAGAGCTGGATCCGCTCTTTCTGCTCGAGAGTATCCGGGTCGAGGCGGAAGATACATCCGTAATTGGAAGCATCCGGGCTGCTGTAGCCGCTCACGAGGATTTCATGTGTGACGGGATTGTATGCCATACCGTTTGCGTGAGCAAAGTCTGCGTCCCTTACCTGATGCGCGAGGGAATACTGCGTAACGGGATTTCCGTCTGCGTCTGTATCATTTTTATAGTAGGCAGAGACTACGTCCGGCTCTGTCGTCAGATCATTAAAATTTTCGATGCAGATGATATAATCTTCCGTCGCACAGACGGACTGCACCGCGCCGTTGCTGCCGAGAATCGGATATTCCCCGACCAGTTCCCAGGAGGCACCGGTAAACGGCGTACTGGAGGCAAAACCAGCCTGACAGAGTATGGGATGAGCGAGGAAGAGAAAAATACCCAGAAAAAGGGCAAGAAAAAAACGGCCGGATTTCTTGCCAGTGGGAGATTTTATCGAAAAATTTGTAAATGCAAGCCGCATATGATGTGTAGGTCCTTTCTTACAGAAAAAAGGTGAACTTTTTCTGTCATCCTATCTTACCACGGAACCGGCGGAAAGTAAATGAAGGAGGGATGGAGATTTTCTTACATATCGTTTAAGAAAATGTAATAATTTTGTAGTGTTTGCCGATGCAAAGTAGTTGTAAACATTTTACCGTCTTGGTAAAATAAACATAACAGAATTCAGAAAATTGTGAAGAAAAAGGAAAGGCAGAGAACCGATGATTAGAATCAAAGATATAGCAGACCGCGCAGGGGTCAGCCCGACGACGGTTTCGAATGTAATACACGGAAAGACAGGGCGCGTCTCGAAGGCAACGGTCGAGAAAATCAACCGGATTTTAAAGGAGATGGAGTACGTGCCGAGTATCAGCGCGCGTATACTGGCGAACAACAGCTCCGGTCTCATTGGTGTGGCGCTTGGTTTCATGAAGAAAGGAAATGCTTCTTCCTTTGAGGATCCCTTTGTGTCGGCAATGCTTGGAAACCTGGAGTATCAGATCCGGGAACACGGCTACTATATGATGCTGGTTGCGCGCCATGAGAAGGACGATATTATGCAGCAGGCGCTCGGCTGGAATTTTGACGGCATGATTGCGATGGCCCTGAGTGAAAAGGAGATAGCAGAGCTTTCGGAACGTCTCGGGAAACCACTGGTAACCATTGATCAGTATCTCCCGCCGGAACTTGGCGTCCGCTCCATTACGATGGATGACCGCGGCGGTGCGTACCAGATGAGCCAGTACCTGATTGGAAAGGGGCATAAAAAATTTCTCTTTCTATCTGACTGCGATCTCGGTGTTGACCACTATCGGTGGCTCGGTGTGCGTCAGGCGATGGAGGAGGCGGGAATTGAGGACTTCGAGAGTCGCCATATTGTGATACCATGGGATCCGGAGCAGAGGGAGAAGGCATATGAGGAGATGCTTCCGCTCTTCAAAAAACAGACAGCGCTCTTTTTTTCATCGGATTACTATGCACTTGAAGCATCCAACTTTCTGCAGAACAGGGGAATAAAGGTTCCGGAGGAAATTTCAATTGCGGGCTTTGATGATGTTACCTATGCGACACTTGCGCGTCCGAAGCTGACTACCGTACATCAGATGGTGGATGGAAAAGCACGCCGTGCCGTAGAAGTCCTGATGCACCTGATCCAGGATGAGCCGGTACAAAAAGATATTCCGCCATTGCCGACAACACTGGTGGAACGGGAGTCGGTAAGAGATCTGATGAAGTAAATAGTTACCAAATTTGCAGAAAAACTCTTGTAAAAACTGCTGGTTTTGCGCAAAACTATTGAAAAATCACCGTGAGGTATGGTAAACTGTGTTTGAAAACGACAGAATCAAAGAACCAGACACGTTCTGGGGATGAAATAAAGGAGGTAAAAAAATGGACAAAAAATGGTGGAAAGAAGCCGTAGTGTATCAGATTTATCCGCGCAGCTTTATGGACAGCAACGGAGATGGTGTCGGCGATTTAAATGGTATCACATCCCGTCTGGATTATCTGAAGGATCTTGGCGTGGATGTTATCTGGCTGTCTCCGGTGTACCAGTCACCAAACGATGACAATGGATATGATATCAGCGATTACCAGGCAATCATGCAGGAATTCGGAACAATGGAGGATTTTGACCGCATGCTTTCAGAGATGCATAAAAGAGGCATCAAGCTGGTCATGGACCTTGTTGTCAATCATACCTCAGACGAACACAAATGGTTCGTGGAGAGCCGCAAATCGAAAGAAAACCCGTACCGCGACTATTACATCTGGCGTGATGCAAAAGAGGGAAAAGAGCCAAACAATTGGGGAAGCTGCTTCTCCGGCTCCGCATGGAAATACGATCCGCAGACCGAGATGTATTACCTGCATCTGTTTTCCACGAAGCAGCCTGACCTGAACTGGGAAAACCCGACCGTAAGAAAAGAAGTTTTCGATATGATGAACTGGTGGTGCGAGAAAGGCATCGACGGCTTCCGTATGGATGTCATCAGCATGATCTCCAAACCGGAAGGACTGCCGGATGGAAAGATTCCGGAAGGCGGACTCTACGGTGACTCCGGCTGCGTAAACGGACCGCATGTTCATGAGTATCTGCAGGAGATGAACAAGGAAGTCCTTTCCAAATATGATCTGATGACGGTCGGTGAGTGTGCCGGTGTCACGATCGAGGAGGCAGAAAAATATGCATCCGCAGACGGCAAAGAGCTCAGCATGGTATTCCAGTTCGAGCTGGTTGAGCTGGCAAGCGGAAAATACGGCAAATGGACGGACAAACGCGTACCGCTCAAAGATTTCAAACGCGTCATGACAGCATGGCAGACGGAGCTTGAGGGCAAGGCATGGAACAGCCTCTTCCTTGGAAACCACGACCAGCCGCGCTGCCTGTCCCGTTTCGGCGATGATTCACCGGAATATCGCGTAGTCAGTGCCAAAATGCTTGCAACCTGCCTTCATATGATGCAGGGTACCCCGTACGTATACCAGGGCGATGAGCTCGGCATGAAGAACGTTCCGTTCCACGATCTGTCCGAATTCCGCGATATTGAGAGCATCAACGCGTTTCACGAGCTGACCGGAGCCGGAAAAGTAGCGCCGGACGATATGATGCGCTACCTGAACCTGCGCGGAAGAGACAATGCAAGAACTCCGATGCAGTGGGATGATACCGCTTCGGCAGGATTTACCACAGGAACCCCGTGGATCAAAGTCGGACCGGATTACGAGACCGTCAATGCAAAAAATGAGATGGCGGATCCGGATTCTGTATACAATTATTACAAGAAACTGATTCATCTCCGGAAAGAGAAGGATATCATGGTTTACGGAACGTACGAGCTGCTCGATCCGGAGGACGAGGCACTGTATGTATATACCAGAACCTTAGGCGATCAGAAACTCCTCGTGATGTGCAATTTTACAAAAGAGGAGCAGGAGTACACGGTTCCGGAAACCTTTGCAGGAGCAGAGGTACTGATCAGCAACTATCCGCAGGACGGCGCGGCAGCAGGGACACGAAAACTGCGTGCGTATGAGGCAGTTGTTCTGGAAACCAAATAAAAAATGCAGAGGAACCTGTGGCAGAACGGATTTTTGCCACAGGTTCCCGTTCTCAAAATACGGCAAAAACCGGTAAGAGTAAGAAAGGGGAAAACAAAACATGAAATCATATCTGAAAATGGAGACACATCCGCTTGCAGATCCGAAGAATGTAGTAAAGGGCGATAAATATCGTATCACGGTGCTGACGGAGCATCTTCTTCGGCTGGAATACAGTGAGGACGGTGAATTTATCGATGCAGCATCCCAGACGGTCGTAAACCGTGATTTTCCAGCAGTGGAATTTTCCGTCAAAGACACAGGCGATGAGCTGGAGCTGCGCACAAAGTATCTGCAGCTGAATTACAACAAAAAGGCATTCTCTGCAAACGGACTTTCCTGCAAAACAACGGCAGTTGGCATCAGTTCTGTACCGGCATGGCATTACGGAGATCCGACACAGGATCTTGGAGGAACGGCCCGTACGCTTGATCAGGTCAACGGAGCATGCGAACTGGAACCTGGTATCATGTCCTGGTTTGGTTCCGCTGTTCTGGATGATTCGAAGTCGCTTCTGATGACAGAGGACGGTTGGGTGACCCCGAGAAAGAAAGGAGTGCAGGATCTGTACTTCTTCGGCTATGGCTGGAATTTCCGCCTGGCATTAAAGGATTTCTACCACCTTTGCGGCAAAACTCCGATGCTTCCGAGATTTGCACTTGGAAACTGGTGGAGCCGTTACTGGCGTTACAGTGAAGCATCTTATATGAAACTGATGGAAGACTTCGACAAAGAGAACGTTCCATTCTCGGTTGCTGTTATCGATATGGACTGGCACCGTGTAGACGATGTGGATCCAAAATACGGCAGCGGCTGGACCGGCTATAGCTGGAATAAAAAACTCTTCCCGGATCCGGAGCGTTTTCTTGGAAAACTCCATGCACGCGGCATGAAGACAACACTGAACGTCCATCCGGCAGACGGAATTCGTGCGTATGAGGACTGCTATCCGGAAGTAGCAGAGGCTATGGGAGTGGATGCAAAAAAAGAAGAGCCGGTCAATTTTGACATTGCGGATCCGAAATTTGTTGATGTATATTTCGACAAAGTTCATCATCCGATGGAAAAAGAGGGCGTCGATTTCTGGTGGATTGACTGGCAGCAGGGACAAAGTACCAAGATCGAGGGTCTTGATCCGCTGTGGATGCTGAATCACTATCATTTTCTTGACAGTGGAAGAGACGGAAAACGTCCGATGACCTTCTCCCGCTATGCAGGACCGGGCTCCCACCGCTATCCGGTCGGATTTTCCGGAGACACCCATATCACCTGGGAATCCCTGGATTTCCAGCCATACTTTACCAGCACAGCCTCCAACATCGGCTACGGATGGTGGAGTCATGATATCGGCGGCCATATGCTCGGCTACCGTGACGATGAGCTTGAAGCAAGATGGTATCAGTACGGAGTCTTTTCTCCGATCAACCGTCTGCACAGTTCTAACAGTGCCTTCAGTGGAAAAGAGCCTTGGAACTTCAGTATGGAAGTGCGCAGCACAATGGATGATTTCCTTCGTCTGCGTCATAAACTCGTACCGTATCTGTACACGATGAACTACCGTGCATGGAAAGAAGACACACCGATCGTTGTTCCGATGTATTATGATTACCCGGAGACGGTTTTCTGGGGCAAAAATCAGGCACCGAATCAGTACTTCTTCGGAAGCGAGCTGATGGTAACACCGGTGACAACGAAATGCATTCCGGAGCTGAAGCGTGCAAAAACAAAGGTGTGGCTGCCGGAAGGTACGTGGTTTGATTTCTTCAACGGAATGATTTACGAGGGCGGCAGAAGTATGGATCTGTACCGTACGCTCGAGGAGATCCCGGTTCTTGCTAAAGCAGGTGCGATTATCCCGATGACAGAGAAGATCAGTGCGCTGGATGTAGAATCCAACCCGGATGAGCTGACGGTACGCGTTTACGCGGGCGCGGACAATACATTTGCCCTGTACGAGGATGACAATACTACCATGGCATATGAGAAGGATGACTGTGCAAAAACATCGATGACGCTCGACTGGGGTGCGCGGAAATTTACGATTGCACCGGTTGAAGGCAATCAGAGCCTCGTTCCGGAAAGCAGAATGTACTGCGTAGAATTCGGCGGAAGTACGGCAAAAGAAGCGAAGGCCTTTGTAAACGGCGTGGAAGCGGATGCAGAAGTCAAAGAGAAAGACGGACTTCTTACGATCGCGGTAACAGATGTAAAACCGCAGGATACCGTGACAATCTGTCTGCCGGAAGATACGGAGATTGCAAAGAACGATGTCATGACACGTGCGATGGATCTGCTGCTGCACGCCGAAATCAGCTACATCACCAAAGAGCAGATCGCAAATCTTCTTCACAAAGCAGACGGAAAGGTAGCAATTCTGGCTGCAGAGCTGCAGAGCATGGAACTTTCAAATGATCTGCGCGGTGCGCTGCTGGAGATCATTACGGCATAAATTGCTGCAGAAAAACACGATTTGATTTACAGAAAAAGAATTCTGTGATACGATACATACAAAGAAAAGGAAGAGAGCGTGGCAGTGGATTCTGTCAGGCTCTCTTCTTGAAATGTGAGACAGGAGGATTTTTAAACGTGGGAAAATACATCATGGCACTTGATGCCGGCACAACGAGCAACCGCTGTATTCTGTTTGATCAGAAAGGACAGATCGTAAGCCTTGCGCAGAAGGAGTTTACCCAGCGTTTCCCGAAACCGGGCTGGGTGGAGCACGATGCCAATGAAATCTGGTCCACGATGCTCGGTGTAGCCGTGGAGGCAATGCAGAAAGCGGGTGCGTCCTACGAGGATATCGCGGCAATCGGCATCACAAACCAGAGAGAGACGACGATCGTCTGGGACAAAAAGACGGGAGAGCCGGTCTACAATGCAATTGTATGGCAGTGCCGCAGAACATCGGAATACTGCGATTCCCTGATGGAGCGCGGACTGGTTGACCGTTTCCGGGAGAAAACAGGTCTTGTGATCGATGCGTATTTTTCAGCCACGAAGCTGAAATGGATTCTAGATGAAGTTCCGGGCGTGCGCGAGCGGGCGGAGCGAGGCGATCTCTATTTCGGAACGGTGGAGACGTGGCTGATCTGGAAGATGACAAAGGGAAAGGTACATGTCACCGATTACACCAACGCGTCCCGTACAATGCTGTTCAATATCCATACCCTGAAATGGGATGAGGATATCTTAAAAGAGCTGAACATTCCGCTCTGTATGCTGCCGGAAGTCCGCCCGTCGAGCTGTGTCTACGGGGAGACGGCATCCACATATTTCGGCGGCCCGATTCCGATTGCGGGAGCAGCGGGAGACCAGCAGGCGGCGCTGTTCGGCCAGACCTGCTATGCGCCGGGCGAAGCGAAAAATACATACGGAACAGGCTGCTTCCTGCTGATGAACACGGGAGAAAAGCCGGTTTCTTCGACACACGGTCTTGTTACCACGATTGCATGGGGCATCGGGGACAAGATTACGTATGCGCTCGAGGGATCCATTTTCGTCGGCGGAGCCGCAATCCAGTGGCTGCGCGATGAGATGAAGCTGATCGAGTCCTCGGCGGATTCCGAGTACATGGCGCAGAAGGTGAACGACACGAACGGCTGCTACGTCGTGCCGGCGTTTACCGGCCTTGGCGCACCGTACTGGGATCAGTATGCGAGAGGAACCATTCTCGGCCTGACCCGCGGCGTCAACAAATACCATGTGATCCGCGCAACACTGGAGTCGATCACGTATCAGGTGGATGATGTCTTAAAAGCGATGGAGGCAGATTCCGGCATGAAGCTCTCTGCACTGCGTGTGGACGGCGGAGCAAGCGCCAACAATTTCCTGATGCAGTGCCAGGCGGACATCAGCCAGGCGCCGGTGGAGCGGCCATGCTGCATCGAGACGACCGCGATGGGAGCAGCTTATCTTGCGGGACTCGCCGTCGGCTACTGGCCGGATCAGGAGACAGTAAAACAGAACGGAGCCATTGACCGTACGTTTGAGCCGGAGCTCTCGAAAGAGGAGCGCGATGAGAAGATGAACGGATGGCACAAAGCAGTCCGTTACGCCGAAGGATGGGCGAAATAGAAAAAGATTTTGGAAATGCAGAAAAGGAACGGCTTCGTAATGAAAACCGTTCCTTTTCGCGTACTGTGACTTCTTGTCTACTGACGTTAAAGAATGTCGATATGTTCGCCGTTTAAAGCTTTGTTCATGCTTCGCACGGCACAGAATTTACCGCACATCGAGCAGGTATCTTCCTGTTCCGGCGAGCGGTCGGCGCGGATGGCTTTTGCGGTCTCCGGGTCCAGTGCACAGTCCCACTGTGCTTCCCAGTCGAGCACGCGGCGGGCGTCTCCCATCTTGTCGTCAATATCACGCGCATGCGGCACGCCTTTGGCAATGTCGGCAGCGTGTGCGGCGATTTTGCTTGCGATGATGCCCTGCTTTACGTCATCCAGGTTCGGAAGAGCCAGATGCTCTGCCGGCGTTACGTAGCACAGGAAAGCAGCGCCGTTCATAGCGGCAATTGCGCCTCCGATGGCAGCGGTGATGTGGTCATAGCCCGGTGCAATATCGGTCACAAGAGGTCCGAGGACATAGAACGGAGCGCCCATGCAGATGGTCTGCTGTACTTTCATGTTGGCCGCAATCTGATCCATCGGAACGTGGCCCGGTCCCTCAACCATAACCTGAACGTCTTTTTCCCAGGCACGTTTGGTGAGTTCGCCGAGGCGCACCAGCTCCTCAATCTGGCAGACATCCGTTGCGTCGGCAAGGCAGCCAGGACGGCAGGCGTCGCCGAGAGAAATGGTCACATCGTATTCACGGCAGATATCGAGAATCTCATCGTAATACTCGTAGAACGGATTCTCCTCGCCGGTCATGCACATCCAGGCGAACACGAGGGAGCCGCCGCGGGAAACGATATTCATTTTCCGTTTGTGTTTGCGGATCTGATCGATGGTTTTTCTGGTGATGCCGCAGTGCAGGGTGACGAAATCGACACCGTCCTCGGCATGGAGGCGGATGACGTCAATAAAATCTTTGGCGGTCAGCGTATCCAGGTCTCTCTGGTAATGGATCACACTGTCATATACCGGCACGGTGCCGATCATGGCCGGACATTCGGAGGTCAGTTTCCGCCGGAACGGCTGCGTATTGCCGTGGCTCGACAGGTCCATGATGGCTTCTGCGCCCATATTGACCGCGGAGAGTACCTTCTGCATCTCCACATCGTAATCTTTACAGTCTTTCGAAACACCGAGATTTACATTGATTTTCGTGCGCAGCATCGAGCCGATGCCCTCCGGATCGATGCAGGTGTGCAGTTTATTGGCCGGAATGGCAACCTTTCCGCTGGCAACGAGCGGCATCAGGTCTTCCACGGCCATATACTCTTTTTCTGCGACTTTTTTCAGCTCCGGTGTTACAATGCCGCGGCGTGCGGCGTCCATCTGTGTTGCGTAATTGCGTTCCATCTGTTGTTCTCCTTTATTTTCAAAATCAGATCCGGTAAGCGTGGTTCAGCGGTCCCGAGCCGTGGCCGAGATCCATCATGCTCGCGAGTGCGCCCGAAATATACTCTTTTGCGGCGGAAATGGCATCCGGAAGGGAAAGCCCCTTTGCGAGCCCCGATGCGATGGCGCTGGAGAGTGTACAGCCGGTGCCGTGTGTGTTCGGATTGTCGATGCGTTTTCCGGTGAACCAGGTAAATGTGCCGTTGTGATATAAAAGATCGTTGGCATCATTGATACTGTGGCCGCCCTTTAATAGAACGGCACAGCCGCAGGAATCCCCGATCTCTTTTGCGGCGCGTTCCATATCGCTTTCCGACTGGATTTTGATGCCGGAGAGAACTTCTCCCTCTGGGATATTCGGTGTGATGACTTCGGCCAGAGGAAAGAGCAGTTTTTTCATCAGGTCAGGCACGCCGCCCGAAGCGAGCGCGGAACCGCTTGTAGCGACGAGGACCGGGTCCACAACGATGTGTTTGGCCTGGTAGAAGCGAAGCCGTTCGGAGATGACTTCGATCAGTGCCGGGGAGGATACCATACCGATTTTGACGGCGTCCGGGAAGATGTCCGTAAAGACGGCGTCAAGCTGTGCGGCCAGAAACTCCGGTGTTACATCGAAAATACCGGAAACTCCGGTGGTGTTCTGGGCGGTGAGTGCGGTAATTGCCGACATGGCGTAAACTCCGTTTGTGATCATGGTTTTGATGTCTGCCTGAATGCCGGCGCCTCCGCTGGAATCACTTCCCGCGATTGTTAATGCTGTTTTCATGTTTTTCGCGTCCATGAGAATTACTCCTTTGCATTACTTTTCTTTTTGGACAGGCGACAAAGAAAGTGGTGCCCCCAGTCTGCCGCCTGGTGTGAGGATGAATGGTTACGTAAAATTATTTGTTTTCCAGCATGCGCAGAGTCTGTTCTTTCAGATCCTTCGTTGCGGAAACAATGTCTTTCTGTGCAAAAATGGCACTGATGACGGCGATGCCGCAGATGCCGCTGCCGGAAAGCTCCGTCACGTTATCGCGTGTGATGCCGCCGATGGCGATGACAGGGATTTTAACGGCATTGCAGATAGCAGTCAGCGTTTCGTGGCTGACATCCTCCGCATCCGCCTTGGAACCGGTGTGGAAGACTGCGCCGACGCCGAGGTAATCTGCCCCGCGCTGCTCGGCGAGAATGGCCTGTTCCACGGTCTGTGCCGAAACGCCGATGATCTTGTCCGGGCCAAGCTTTGCACGGACATCGCCGGCCTCCATATCGCTCTGGCCGACATGAACGCCGTCCGCATCCATCTTAGCTGCGATTTCCACGTTATCGTTGATGACGAAAGGAACATGGTATGCGGCACAGAGTTTTTTCAGTTCCAGTGCCTCTTCCATAAAGTGATCCTGGTCAAGATTTTTTTCGCGGAGCTGGATAAACGTTGCGCCGCCCTGCAGAGCCTTTTCCACCTGGCTGTACAGTGTCTTGCCGTTCAGCCAGCTGCGGTCTGTCACAGCATATAAAAGCAGGCCTTTTTTATCGCACTTCATACTTTGCACCTTTCTCCAGCGTCTCGCCGTCCATGTGGTAGATGGCGTCGATGATGCGGTTCCGGTAGGTGGAGTTGCCGTCTTCCGGTTTCATATGGCTCCAGCCGATCTCGCCGGCAAGTCCCATCGCGCAGACAGCGGCAGCAGCGGCTTTTAACGGCTCGTCCGGGTTGGCAACGAGGTAAGCGGTCATCATGCCGGAGAGCTGGCAGCCTGTTCCGGTGATGCTTCCCATCTCGGCGCGTCCGTTGCGGATCACGTAGCAGGTGTCAGCATCGGCAACGAGGTCGATCGCTCCTGTGATGGCGACAACACAGTTGTGGTCTTTCGCAAAGTTTTTTGCAAAAGCAACGGCGCTGTCGAGGTTTTCGTCTGTTACTTTATCGGCAACGTCTGCGTCAACACCCTTTGTCGTTCCGCTTCCGAGTGCCAGTGTTTTGATTTCGGAAATATTTCCGCGGATGACGGTGAACGGGATTTTTTCCATCAGTCCGACTGCGGTCGAAGTACGTAAGTGGCTTGCGCCTGCGCCGACTGGATCGAGCAGGATTTTGTGGCCGAGCGAAGCTGCTTTTGCACCGGCACGGTACATGCCGTCGATGCTCGTTCTGTGCAGCGTTCCGATGTTGATGTTCAGACCGCCGCAGATGGAGGTGATATCCTCGACATCCTCCGGTTCATCGGACATGATCGGGCTTGCGCCGCATGCCAGCAGAATATTGGCGACATCGTTTACTGTAACGTAATTTGTGATGTTGTGTACGAGAGGGGTTGTTTTTCTGACATTGTCAAGACAAGTGCCTAACATAATTTTTTGTTCCTCCTGTGTGAGTATTTTTGCAGAAGCAAATTCCCTTGTGGTACTGGAAGAACCTGTTGATGATGTGTTCATAGAGATTAAAAAAGCAGATATACGTGGAGGTATATCTGCAGAAAATGTGCATATCGTATCTCCCTACGTTGGCATTACCCAAATCAGGTTCAGGGTCTAGGAGATGCATCCTACTCTCAGCCCGCTTCGCACGCGAGCTCCCCTTTGCTTTCTGCAGACAATTATATACGCATAAAAACAATTGTGCAAGAGAAAAACGGAAGATTTTAAAAAAATTCAGAAAAATAAAAAAGACATGCAAAATATTGGAAATGTAATGTTATTTGGGTTGACAGAGAAAATAATATCAGCGTAAAATGAAGTATAAAATATGCGTGGAAGTCATGGACGTGATGATGCCGCCTCCATTCCGATTTTCGCCATGAGCGCCAACGCCTTTGTTGAAGACCGGCAGGCCGCAAAAGAGGCCGGCATGGACGTGCATATCGCAAAGCCGATTGATGCGGAATTACTGAAAAAGAAAATTGCAGAGTATTGCAGGTGAAAAGAAGTGCCCCTGCCCGGCATCTGATGTGTGCCGGGCAGGGGCTTTTGATGTGCGAATCTTATTTTTCTTCCTCCGGGTACGTATAGCCCCAGGTTCTGCGGAAGGAGGTCATCAGATCCATGACGTCCTTCGTGTAGTCGAGGTGCATGGCAGATGCATCTCCATTGATGGCGCGTTCCATGTCGGCGAGCTCATAGGCGAGTGCATCGGCGTTGTCACCGGCTTTGATGATTTCGGATTCGCCGGTGGAAGCGTCTGTGATTTTTGCTTCCCAGGCACGCGGGTACTCCATGATCTCGATAAATCCGTTCTCACAGGAAACCATGCCGCGTTTCGGCTGTTTGGAGTGGAGAGAGAGCATCACACTTGCCATCTGTCCTTCCTGATTGGTGAGAAGGAGGCCGGCCTGCTCGTCCACACCGGTCGGAGCGGGCTTTACCTGGGAAAGGAGCTGATCCGGCTTGGAGTCGAAGAACCAGCGGAGGAAGGAGAGTGCGTATACGCCGATATCAAGCATCGCGCCGCCTGCGAGATTCCGGTTGAAGAAGCGGTTCTTCATGTTGTACTCTTTGAAACTGCCGAAGTTCATCGTGATCAGATTGACTCTGCCGAGACGGCCGGAGTCGAGAATTTTTTTCAGCTCTTTGTAGATCGGCATATGGTAAATCGTCATTGCCTCTCCGATGATGACACCTTTTTCTTTTGCAAGCGCTATGGCCTCGTCGAGCTCGTCGCTGTTCAGCGTAATCGATTTCTCAACGAGAATGTGTTTTCCATTGGCAATCGCCTCTTTCATAAAGCCAAGATGCGTGTTGTGCGGCGTCGTGATATAAATGACATCGACCTCCGGATCGGTAAACATCTCATGGAAATCATCGTAAACTTTTCCAATTCCATATTTCTCCGCAAAAGCAGCCGCCTTCTCATGGGTCCGGTTGCCGACTGCGTAAATATTCTTTCCGTTTTTCTGCAGTGCGACCGCCATTTCATTTGCAATCACACCGCATCCGAGTACAGCCCATTTGATTTCTTTCATCGTGAGATTCTCCTATCGTATCTATTTCGCCCAGAGCGGTTCTTCGCTTCCGCTGTAGTCAAACCGTCCGTCGTTTTTCTCTTCCAGTGCTTTGATCATATGGTACGTAAATTCATTGTAAGGCGTTGGAATTCCAAGCTCTTTTCCCATGCGGATCAGCGCACCCGAGAACATATCAATTTCCGTATGGCGTCCCGCATCGAGATCCTGGAGCGTCGAGTAGCGCGCCGTCGGCGGAACCGCACTTCCGCGTCCCGAGGAGACATCCGCCTTGCTGATATCAATTCCCTTTGCCTCCGCAATCGCCATCAGTTCTGCGCGGAGTCCGTCGCTGATCGCCTTCATATGTACACTGTCGCGGTAGCAGCCGACCCCGGCACCGAGAATAGCCTGCGGCAGGTTATTGCAGACATTCAGCCGGAATTTGCTCCATATTTCCTCTAAAATACAATCGGTTGCCCGGTAATGCAGCCCTGTGCCGGAGAACAGATCCAGAACAGCCTGCACACGCTCACTGTCGTACGGCGCCGAAACTTCGCCGAAAATGATGCCGAGCGTCGCCTCAGGGTTGAAAACGTAGCCGTCATTCTCTTTATGAGAAGCTACTTTGATAACAGCATGAAGCAGATGCTCCGCACCGACTTTTTCCGCGATGATCTCCTCACTGTCCACGCCGTTCATCAGACTCATGATCACAGTATTCTCGCCGGTAACGGCAGTAATATTGTCAAGAGCCCCCGGCAGTGCGCCGTATTTGAGCGAGACGATCAGAAAATCCACGCCGTGTGCCTCTTCCGGTGTCCATACCTCCGGGTGATAAACCGTATCGTTAATTTTGCATCCTTTGTTTTTCAGACGCTTCGCCCGTTCCCCGGACGCGATAACGCCAAGCCGGATGTCCTTTTTCTCCGAAAGCCCCCAGATTACATAAGACCCAACCGCTCCGGCGCCCAGAACAGCAACTGATTTTATTATCATAATAGCCTCCTTTGTAACTATTTGAATTACCCTTACTATAACAAATTTTGCGGAGATCCTCAATTTGTTTTTCAAAATAGAAAATTTCGGAAAAGGAAGCCTAAATGTGTTGACGGAAGCTATTGGACCGCGGAGCAGAATAACTGGATGGTGACAGACGATCTGAAAAAGGTCAACGATACGCTGGGCCACGAGATGGGCGACATCATGATCCTGAACTTTGCAAAGCTCCTGCGGAAGGTCGTTCCGCCTCCGACCTGCTGCACGAGGCAGATCTGAAAATGTACGAAGACAAAATCCGGACGAAAGAAGAACAGAAGGCAAAAGAAAAACAAGAGAAGAAATAAGAAACGAAGGAGAAACGAAATTCGAACATTTCTCCTTTGTTTTTTGCGCGCATTTTTACCGGGAAATCATATTCTAAGGTTAGAATGAAAAAACAGGAGAATCTGTTGATGAAAGGAAAATGGCTGACAGGTGCGCTTGTACTGGCAATGGCGGCAGTGACGCTGGCGGGATGCGGGGCAAAAGATGAGACAAAAGAAAAAGTGGAGCAGGTGACATTAAATGAGGTTGCCCACTCCATTTTTTACGCCCCGCAGTACGTGGCAATTGAGGAGGGGTATTTCGCGGACGAGGGCATTGATCTGACGCTGATGACAGGATTTGGTGCAGATAAAGTGCTGACGGCGATGATTTCCGGCGAGGCGGATATCGGGTTTATGGGGGCGGAGGCAACCGTCTACGCGTACCTCGAGGGAACCGCAGACCCGGTTGTGAACTTCGCGCAGCTGACGCAGCGGGCGGGAAACTTTGTTGTGGGAAGAGAGAAAGACAATTCGTTTACCTGGGAGAAATTGAAAAACAAAGAGGTATTAGGGGGAAGAAAAGGCGGTATGCCGGAAATGGTCTTTGAGTATGTTCTGGCGCAGAAAGGGATTGATAAAAAAGACGTAAACATTAACCAGAGCATCGATTTTGGTTCCACAGCTGCCGCGTTCTCCGGCGGGCAGGGGGATTATACGATTGAATTTGAACCGTCCGCGACACTGCTCGAGCAGAAGGGCGACGGCTATGTCGTGGCATCGGTCGGAACGGAATCCGGGTATGTGCCGTATACGTCGTACAGCGTCAAACAGAGTTATCTGAAAACGCACGGCGCAACCGTAGAAAAATTCACGAAGGCACTGCAGAAGGGAATGGACTTCGTGCAGACGCACACACCGGAGGAGATTGCAGAAGTGATTGCGCCGCAGTTTGCAGAAACCGAGCTGGAAACCATCACCGCGATCGTGCGCCGCTACTATGAGCAGGATACGTGGAAAGAAAATCTGATCTTTGAGGAAGAAAGTTTTGATCTTCTGCAGGAGATTCTGGAGCAGGCGGGAGAGCTGGAGAAAAAGGCACCGTACAAGACACTCGTGACAACAAAATACGCCGAAGAGGCCGCCGCCAAAGGCTGATTCCGGCGGAATAGAAAAGCGAAAAAAGACAGAAAAAGACACTTTTCGACATTCGTCGACAAACAGCGACATTTCATTCGAAAAAAATAAAGAAAATTGCAAAAGAAAAGAAGAAAAATAGAGAAAAAGTATTGCAAAAAAGTAAATTTTATTGCATACTATGGATGTCGCATATATTTTTTACAACACAGGCATACGGAGGCGAACAGACATGAAAGTAGGTTTTATCGGCGGCGGCAACATGGCGAGTGCCATGATTGGCGGAATGATTCAAAAAGGAGTTGTATCTGCAGATGACATTCTGGTATCGGTCCGCACGGAGAAAAGTGTGGAACGCTTGACCAACCAGTTTGGAGTCCAGGCGACTACGGAGAACGAAGCGGTCGTAGCCGGATCCGATCTTGTATTCCTGGCAGTAAAGCCAAACCAAATAAAAAATATAATAAACCTCGTCAAAAACTTCATCTCACCCGAGAAGATTATCGTATCGATTCTTCCCGGTAAGTCTTTACAATGGCTGGGTACAGAAATCGGAAAACCAACAAAGTTAATTCGCACCATGCCAAACACACCAGCACTCGTCGGAGAAGGAATGACCGGCGTCTGTGCCAATGATCTCGTGACGGAGGAAGAGCTGCAGCTCGTTTTAACCCTCCTGAAAAGCTTTGGCCGCGCAGAAGTTGTTCCGGAGTATCTGATGGATACCGTCACAGGTGTCAGCGGAAGCTCGCCGGCGTACGTATTTCTTTTCCTGGAGGCTCTTGCAGATGCGGCCGTAGCCGAAGGAATGCCGAGAAAACAGGCATATGAATTTGCTGCACAGTCTGTCCTTGGAAGCGCCAAAATGCTTCTCGAGACAGGAATGCACCCGGGAGAATTAAAAGACATGGTCTGCTCGCCAGGCGGAACCACCATCGAAGCGGTTGCCGTACTGGAGCGGGAGAAACTGAGAAGTGCTGTTATTGATGCAACACGAGCCTGCATCCGGAAATCAAAGGGAGTGGATTAGAAGGAGCAGCACCGCCGCTTTGACAGAATGACGCTAATGTGAAAGCAGCAAAATAAAGAATGTATGCACAAAAAAACAAACCAAAACAAGCAAAAAGCAAGCACAAAAAAGAGTAAAAAAACAAACGAGCGGAAAAATCCCGGCAGCCGTGGAAAAGGCACCGGGATTTTTTCTGGTAATTTATAGTTTTTTTCCTTTACTGAGCGTACTGTTGTGATAATCGGAAGAATAGGTTACATCCTTTCCAAACCATACCGGAGGAACAAAGGCGTTTGCGGATGCTTCGTCCGGAAACTCCACCTCTGCGAGGTAAAGGCCTTCATACGGCGCATCAAAGACATCGAGCTCGATCGTCAGATCCGTTCCGGTAAGCGGCAGCAGATAGCGTGTTTTTGAGATGAGAACGCCGTCTGCCTTTTCCCGCAGATGCAGGTAGGATTCCTTTGTGAGCGGAAGATTATACTCTTCACGCACCATCAGCCCTTTTGACTTGTAGGTCAGATAATATTCGTCGTCAGAGCGGCGGATGCGGACAACCGGTTCGGTGGAAAGATAGCCCTGCTCGATTTTTTTACATGGATAGCTTGTAAGATTTTCCGGAAGCTGATCCAGAAGGTATTTGCGTTCGATTTCCATAAAAGAGACTCCTTCTCGTGATTGCATCACTGCTTTTTTCAAGAGTTTACCATGCTTTTCCCGTGATGTTAAGCGAAATCCGGCTTTTTGCGAAAAAAGTCCTGAAATTTTTATGAAATGCAAGCATTCTGCGGAAAAATGTGGTATAATAGCGGCGGTTTGTTACAAAGAAAAGCAGAGAATATCACGTGACAAAACACACGAGACTGATCATACAACACAGGAG
This sequence comes from Blautia sp. TM10-2, assembly GCF_003480845.1. Lineage (NCBI taxonomy): Bacteria > Bacillati > Bacillota > Clostridia > Lachnospirales > Lachnospiraceae > Blautia > Blautia sp. TM10-2. The sequence continues at coordinate 243,746 of NZ_QUJZ01000005.1, forward strand.
GACAAAACCATGGCAAAGATTTATGTATTTCTGGCAGACGGATGTGAAGAGATTGAGGCACTGACCCCGGTGGATCTGCTGCGCAGAGCCGGAGAAGACGTATGCACCGTTTCTATTATGGGAAGAAAAGAAGTAACAGGATCCCACAAAATCACCATTCTTGCAGATGAAACCATCGAAGAGGGAGAGTTTGATGACGGAGACATGCTGGTACTTCCGGGCGGAATGCCGGGTACATTAAATCTGGCCGGAAACGAGACGCTCGCAGCGCTGATCCGTTCCTATGACGATCAGGGAAAGAAACTGGCAGCCATCTGCGCAGCGCCGAGCATCCTTGGTGTGATGGGCATCTTAAAAGATAAAAACGCTGTCTGCTTCCCGGGATTTGAAGAAAAGCTGGCAGGCGCAAACGTACTCGATGTACCGGCAGTCACCGACAAAAATGTGACCACCGGCCGCGGCATGGGAGCAGCCACTGACTTCGCACTGGAGCTGATCCGTGTTCTGCAGGGAGAGGACAAAGCAAAAGAAATGGCGGAAAAAATCGTATTTCATTGCTAAAAAAAAGCCTAAAAACCACAGAAATATAAAAAAATCACTGGCGTTTTTGAAAAGAGTATGCTATACTCGATAAATGACTGTAGAATGGAGAGGTGTGCAGGTTTTCTGCCGCTTTTCAGATAAATCAAGGAGGAAATTGATAAAATGAGTGTACAGGTCGAAAATTTAGAAAAGAATATGGCCAAACTTACCATTGAGGTTCCGGCTGAAGAATTAGAGAAAGCACTGGAGAAAGCTTACCAGAAACAGAAAAAGAACATCAGCGTTCCGGGCTTCCGTAAAGGAAAAGTTCCGAGAGCTATGGTAGAAAAAATGTATGGCCCGGCAGTATTCTATGAGGATGCTGTAAACAGCCTTGTTCCGGAAGAGTATTCCAAAGCAGCAGAAGAGAGCAAACTGGACATCGTATCCCGTCCGGAGATCAACGTAGAGCAGATCGAAAAAGGCAAAGCTTTCATCTTTACCGCAACTGTAGCAGTAAAACCGGAAGTTACCCTTGGCGAGTACAAAGGTCTGGAAGTAGCAAAAGCTGACACAACCGTTACAGATGAAGAAGTAGAAGCTGAGCTGAAAAAAGAGCAGGAGAAAAATGCAAGAACCATCAATGTAGAGGATCGTCCGGCAGCAGACGGAGATACCGTTACACTTGACTTCGAAGGTTCTGTAGACGGCGTTCCGTTCGACGGCGGCGCTGGAAAAGATTATCCGCTGACCCTTGGCTCCCATTCCTTCATTCCGGGATTCGAAGAGCAGCTCGTTGGCGCAGCTCTGGAAGAGGAGAAGGAAGTAAACGTTACTTTCCCAGAGGATTATCAGGCAGAAGAGCTTGCTGGAAAAGCAGCAGTATTCAAATGCACCATCCACAAAATCGAAGCAAAAGAGCTTCCGGCACTTGATGACGACTTCGCAAAAGACGTTTCCGAGTTCGATACTCTGGATGAGTACAAAAAAGAAATCAAAGACAACCTGACCAAGAAAAAAGAAGAGCAGGCTAAGACAGAAAAAGAGAACGCTGTCGTAGATAAAGCAGTAGAGAACGCAACAATGGAGATTCCGGAAGCTATGATCGATACGCAGGTAGAGAACATGGTTGACGATTTCGCAAGAAGAATCCAGTCCCAGGGTCTGTCCATGGAGCAGTACATGCAGTTTACAGGCGCTACCGTTGATTCCTTAAAAGAGCAGATGAAACCGCAGGCTGTTAAGAGAATCGAGAGCAGACTGGTACTTGAGAAAGTTGCAGAAGCAGAAAACATCCAGATCAGCGATGAGAAGCTGGACGAAGAGCTGGCTAAAATGGCTGAAATGTACAAAATGGAGCTGGATAAATTCAAAGAGCTCGTTGGCGAATATGAGAAAGAGCAGATGAAGAAAGATCTCGCTGTTCAGGAAGCAGTAACTCTCATGGCCGACAGCGCAAAAGAGGCGTAAGACCTCGGAAAGAGAGGCAATTGAATGAGTTTTGTACCTTATGTCATCGAGCAGACAAGCAGGGGAGAGAGAAGTTACGATATTTATTCAAGACTGCTGAACGACCGTATTATTTTTCTGGGAGAGGAAGTCACTGACGTATCGGCAAACCTGATCGTTGCACAGCTTCTGTTCCTGGAGTCTGAAGATCCGGGAAAAGATATCCACATGTATATCAACAGCCCGGGAGGTTCTGTAAGCGCAGGACTTGCTATCTATGATACGATGCAGTACATCAAATGTGATGTATCCACGATCTGTATCGGTATGGCTGCCAGCATGGGAGCATTCCTTCTTGCCGGCGGTACCAAAGGAAAGAGAATGGCTCTGCCAAACTCTGAAATCATGATTCATCAGCCATCCGGCGGTGCACAGGGTCAGGCAACCGAGATCAAAATCGTTGCAGAACAGATTCTGAAAACCAAACGGAAATTAAATGAAATTCTGGCGGCAAATACAGGAAAACCGCTGGAACAGATTGAGATCGATACCGAGCGTGACAACTACATGTCCGCAGAGGAAGCAAAAGCATACGGTCTGATTGATAATGTAATTACGAACCGATAAGAGAGGAAAGGTGTCCAAAAGCGTAGTTCCGGCAATGAGGCTTTTGTGGCACCTTTTGCCTTATCCGGCGATAAGGTTTAGTTGTAATATGTTGAAAGGAAGAAAACGATGGCTATAAAAGGGAATGATACCAAGATCCGCTGCTCTTTCTGCGGAAAGACAGAAGACCAGGTACGCAAGCTGATCGCAGGCCCGGACGGGGCATACATCTGTGATGACTGCGTGGCAATCTGCTCGGAGATCATTCAGGAAGAATTTGAGGATCTGTACGGCGAGCAGGATACCGACGAGATCAACCTGATCAAACCAAAGGAAATCAAAGCATTTCTGGATGACTACGTAATCGGACAGGATGAGGCGAAAAAAGTGCTCTCCGTTGCTGTTTACAACCATTACAAACGAGTGCTTTCCGGTGCATCCTCCGACATCGAACTGCAGAAGAGCAACATTCTGATGCTCGGACCGACCGGTTCCGGAAAAACGTATCTGGCACAGACACTGGCCAAACTGATCAACGTTCCGTTTGCAATTGCAGACGCAACGGCGCTCACCGAGGCAGGTTATGTCGGCGAGGACGTAGAAAACATTCTGCTCCGCCTCATTCAGGCAGCAGACTATGATATCGAGCGCGCTGAGCACGGCATCATCTACATCGATGAGATCGATAAAATCACAAGAAAATCCGAAAACGCTTCGATCACACGAGATGTTTCCGGCGAGGGTGTACAGCAGGCACTGCTGAAAATCCTGGAGGGAACTGTAGCTTCCGTTCCGCCGCAGGGCGGAAGAAAGCATCCGCATCAGGAGTTTATTCAGATTGATACGACGAATATCCTCTTTATCTGCGGCGGTGCATTCGAAGGACTCGAGAAGATCATCGAGACGAGACAGGATACGAAATCCATCGGATTCAACAATCCGATCGGCCATGCAAAAGATGAGAATGTCGGAGATCTGCTCCGTCAGGTCATGCCGCAGGATCTGACCAAGTTCGGCCTGATTCCGGAGTTTGTCGGACGTGTGCCGATTGTCGTTACGTTAAATTCTCTGGATGAGACGGCCCTGATGAAGATTCTGGTTGAGCCGAAGAATTCTCTGGTCAAACAGTACAAGAAGCTGTTTGAGCTGGACGGCGTACAGCTTGATTTCAAAGAAGATGCACTCGAAGCGATTGCAAAGAAATCCCTGGAGCGGAAAACAGGCGCCAGAGGTCTCCGCGCAATCATGGAAGATACGATGATGGATCTGATGTATGAGATCCCGTCGGACAATACGACAAAAGAATGCGTCATCACCAAGGACGCTGTAGAAAAGAAGGCGGAGCCGGAGATTATTCACGGCGAACCGGTCCCTGTTCCACGGCGGAATATGGGAAGAAGATCCGGAAGACCGGAAACCGCCTGAAAAACGCAGGAGGAAACTTAAATGGAAGAAGTGACAAAAGTATTACCGGCGATTGCGCTGCGTGGAACGACGATTCTGCCGGATATGATTGTACATTTTGATATCAGCAGACCTAAATCGGTTCGTGCGGTCGAGGAGGCGATGCTGGGAGACCAGAAAATTTTCCTGATTACACAGAAAGACCCGGATACGGAAGTACCGGGTCTGCTTGATGTGTATAAAATTGGAACAATTGCGGTCATCAAACAGGTTGTGAGAATGCCAAAGGATGTTCTTCGGATTCTCGTAGAAGCAGAAAGACGCGCAGAACTGCTGAACTTCGAGGAAGAGGAGAGCGAGTATCTCCGCGCCGAGGTGGCGCTGTTTACCGGCTCGGACGAAATGCAGTTTTCCGATATCGAGCAGGAGGCAATGCTGCGCAACTTAAAAGAGCTGTTTGCCGTCTACTGCGAGCAGACGCAGAAAGTCAGCAAGGAACTGGCAGGCCAGATCCTCGGAACCGAAGAAGTTGGAAAGCTGGTGGACCAGATCTGCATGAATCTGCCCCTCGACTACGTAAACCGCCAGAAACTGCTGGAGGCTGTGGAGCTTTCCGAGCGGTATGATACGCTCTGCGTCATGATCGCCAACGAGATTCAGATTCAGGAGATCCGTTCGGAGATTCAGGGAAAAATCAAAGAGCGGATCGATAAGAACCAGCGTGATTATATTCTGCGCGAGCAGCTTAAAGTCATCCGCGAGGAACTCGGCGAGGACAATTCCCGGACCGAGATTGAAAATTATAAGAAGCAGCTTGAGAAGCTCAAAGCCTCCAAAGAGGTAAAAGAGCGGATTTCCGAGGAGATTCACCGTCTGGAAAATTCGGCCAACAATCCGTCCGAGGCAGGCGTGATCCGCGGCTATATCGAGACACTGCTGGGGCTTCCGTGGGATAAGGCATCCCGTGACAATCAAGATCTGGCAAGAGCACGCGAGATTCTGGAGGAAGATCACTACGGTCTTTCGAAAGTAAAAGAGAGAATCCTCGAATTCCTGGCTGTACGCACCCTGACGAAGAAAGGCGAGAGCCCGATTCTCTGCCTGGCAGGCCCTCCGGGAACCGGTAAGACCTCGATTGCGAGAAGCGTGGCGAGAGCCCTGAATAAAAAATACGTCCGCATCTGTCTCGGCGGTGTGCGGGATGAGGCGGAGATCCGCGGCCACAGAAGAACCTACATCGGCGCGATGCCGGGACGCATTGCGGCGGGGCTCCATCAGGCGAAGGTGAAAAATCCGCTGATGCTGCTCGACGAGATCGACAAAGTAAGTGCAGATTACAAGGGAGATACCTCTTCCGCACTTCTTGAGGTCCTCGATTCCGAGCAGAATAATAAATTTGCCGATCATTACGTAGAGCTTCCGATCGACCTTTCGGAGGTGCTCTTTATTGCAACCGCAAATGATATTCAGAACATTCCGCGTCCGCTGCTGGACCGTATGGAAGTGATTGAAATTTCAAGCTATACGGAAAACGAGAAGTTCCATATCGCAAAAGAACATCTCGTTCCGAAGCAGAAGAAGGCGAACGGTCTGAAAGAAGCACAGCTTGTGATCGAGGATGAGGCGCTGATGGAAGTGATCAGCGGCTACACCAGAGAGGCCGGTGTCCGCTCCCTGGAGCGCCAGATCGGCAGAATCTGCAGAAAGAGCGCGAGAAAGATTCTCGAGGAACAGGTAAAAGAGGTTGTTGTGACGAAAAAAAACCTGGAAGAGTTCCTCGGAAAAGAGAGGTATGAGTTCCAGCCGGCCAACGAAAAACCGGAGATTGGTATTGTGCGCGGTCTTGCCTGGACGGCAGTCGGCGGCGATACGCTGCAGATCGAGGTCAATGTGATGCCGGGAAAAGGAGAGTTTCTGCTGACCGGCCAGCTCGGCGATGTGATGAAGGAGTCTGCGCAGACGGGCATCAGCTTTATTCGTTCCGTGGCAGAGCAGTATGAGATTCCGAAAGAATTTTTCGAGAAACACGACATCCACATTCACATTCCGGAGGGAGCCGTTCCAAAAGATGGCCCGTCTGCCGGTATTACGATGGCGACGGCGATGGTTTCCGCGATCACAAAGGTTCCGGTAAAAGCAGACGTTGCGATGACCGGAGAGATTACGCTCCGCGGCCGTGTGCTTCCGATCGGCGGCTTAAAAGAGAAGCTGCTGGCGGCAAAGAAAGCCGGTATCCATATGGTTCTCGTTCCAGAGAAAAATGAGCCGGATGTAAGAGAACTGGATGCGGAGATCACAGACGGACTGCAGATCGAATTTGTCGGCAGCATGGAACAGGTATTAAAACTGGCACTTGTGGAAAAGGAGTAAGGCCAGAAGATGCAAAAAAACAGGAGAAGAAAAGTATGGTAATTAAACAGGTAGAGCTGCAGCACGTCTGCGGAATCACCAGTAAACTGCCGGATACCGGTCAGGTGGAAGTGGCATTTGCGGGAAAATCCAATGTTGGAAAATCTTCTCTCATCAATGCCCTGATGAATCGGAAATCACTGGCGCGTACCAGTGCGCAGCCGGGAAAAACACAGACGATCAACTACTACCACATCAATGAGGAAATGTATCTGGTGGATCTGCCGGGATACGGTTTTGCGAGAGCCTCCGAGGAGGTTAAAGTAAAATGGGGCAAGCTGATCGAGGATTATCTGCATCAGTCAAAAATGCTGCACGCAGTATTTCTTCTGATTGATATCCGTCATGCACCGTCCAACAACGACCGCATCATGTACGACTGGATTCTTCGAAACGGCTATCAGCCGATCATCATTGCGACGAAGCTGGACAAGATCAAGCGCAGCCAGCTTCAAAAACAGATCAAGCTGATCCGCGAGACGCTGGAGGTTGAGAAAGATACGATTGTGATTCCGTTTTCTGCAGAGACAAAACAGGGACGCGAGGAGATCTGGAATCTGATTGATGAAATCCGCTCGGATGCAGAAGAAAGCGGGGAATAATGTCATGGGTATGATACGTGCTGCAGGCCTTGGGTATGAATACCTCCGTTACGAGGAGGAAGGACAGGAGCCGGAAGTAACAAAAGCGATCGAGGATGTCAGTCTGGAAATCCAGAAGGGACAGTTTATTGCGGTGCTCGGGCATAACGGAAGCGGAAAATCAACGCTTGCGAAACATATCAACGCTCTGCTGGTGCCTACAGAAGGCACCATGTGGGTGGACGATATGAAGACGACAGATGAGGAGGATGTCTGGAAGATCCGCCAGAAAGCCGGTATGGTATTCCAGAACCCGGATAACCAGATCATCGGAAATGTGGTGGAAGAGGATGTCGGCTTTGGACCGGAAAATCTGGGTGTCCCGACCGATGAAATCTGGAAACGGGTGGAGGAGAGCCTTACGGCGACCGGGATGATTTCCTACCGGGCCCACTCTCCGAATAAGCTCTCGGGAGGTCAGAAACAGAGGGTTGCAATTGCAGGAGTGATGGCTATGCAGCCGGAATGTATTGTTCTTGATGAACCAACCGCGATGCTGGATCCGAACGGACGAAAAGAGGTTCTTCGCGCTGTGCGTAAGCTGAATGAAGAAAAGGGCGTTACGGTTATTCTGATTACGCATTACATGGAAGAGGTTGTTTTTGCGGACCGTGTGTTCGTTATGGACAACGGTAAGCTGGTAATGCAGGGGACGCCAAGGGAGATTTTTTCCGAAGTGGAGAAATTAAAAGAACTCCGTCTTGATGTACCCCAAGTGACACTGTTGGCTTATGAATTGAGAAAAAATGGTGTAGATCTCCCGGAGGGAATTTTGACCATTGAAGAACTGGTGAATGCATTATGTCATTGAAACTTGAAGATGTAACGTACACATACAGCCCGGGAACGGCATATGAAATGCACGCCCTGGAGCATATCAATCTTGAAATTCCGAATGGCCAGTTTGTTGGGATTATCGGCCATACGGGAAGCGGAAAATCGACGCTTGTGCAGCATTTGAACGGTCTGATCCGCCCGACATTGGGACGGGTGCTGTATAACGGAGAGGATATCTGGAAAGAAGGATATCCGCTAAGAGAGCTTCGAAGCCATGTGGGACTGGTTTTTCAGTACCCGGAGCATCAGCTTTTTGAGACGGATGTGATCACAGATGTCTGCTTCGGACCGAAAAATCAGGGACTTTCACCGGAGGAATGCAGAAAACGGGCGGAAGAGGCGCTGGATCATGTCGGATTTCCAAAGGAAATGTATGAAAAATCGCCGTTTGAACTCTCCGGAGGTCAGAAACGTCGTGTTGCGATTGCCGGTGTGCTTGCCATGAACCCGGATTTTCTGGTGCTTGACGAGCCGACTGCAGGCCTTGATCCGAAGGGACGCGATGAAATCCTCGATCAGCTTGCATTGCTGCATAAGACGCGCGGCATTTCGGTCGTGCTCGTATCGCACAGCATGGAGGATATTGCAAAATATGTAGAGCGGATTATTGTCATGAACCACGGTCATGTGGCGTTTGACGATACACCGAAGAAAGTCTTCGCTCACTATAAAGAGCTCGAGAAAATCGGTCTTGCGGCGCCGCAGATGACGTATATTATGCATGCGCTAAAGGAACACGGCATGGACGTGGACGTAACGGCGACAACGGTTGAAGAGGCGCGCGATACGATTCTTGCGGCGCTTGGAAGTCAGAAGAAAAACGGGAAAAAAGGAGCAGAAGTATGTTAAGAGATATTACTCTGGGACAGTATTACCCGGCAGATTCCATTCTGCACCGGCTTGACCCGCGTGTGAAATTTGTAGGAACGATCGTTTATGTCGTTTCCCTCTTTTTGTTCCACAATTGGGGCTATCTGCTTGGAACCGTATTCCTTGCGGTGATGATTAAACTGTCGAAGGTACCGTTCAAATTTATCACGAAGGGTCTGAAATCAATTTTTGTGCTGCTTGCGATTACGATGGTGTTTAACATCTTATTTACGCCGGGTGAGGTGCTCGTCCGTATCTGGAAAATTACGATCACCCGTGAGGGTGTGGCTATGGCATGCCGTATGTCGGTGCGTCTGATTTTCCTGATGATCGGCTCTTCGCTGATGACGCTGACGACAACACCGAACCAGCTGACGGATGCACTCGAAAGCCTGCTCGGACCATTGAAAAAAATCCATGTGCCGGTGCATGAGATTTCCATGATGATGTCAATCGCACTCCGTTTTATCCCGATTCTCCTGGAAGAGACAGACAAGATTATGAAAGCGCAGATGGCGCGCGGCGCGGATTTTGAGAGCGGAAATATTATCCAGAGAGTAAAGAACATGGTGCCGCTTCTGGTGCCGCTGTTTATTTCAGCATTCCGCCGTGCAAATGATCTGGCGCTGGCGATGGAAGCACGCTGCTACCATGGAGGAGAGGGAAGAACACAGATGAAACCGCTTCGGTATCAGACGCGCGATTATGCAGCGTATGGCGTTCTTATGGCATACCTTGTGTGCAGTATCGGCCTTCGCGTGTGCGGACTCTGACTTTGACGAAAACGGAGGAGAAGAATGCGCAGAATTAAGCTGATTGTAGCGTATGACGGCACAAATTATTGTGGATGGCAGGTGCAGCCAAACGGCATTACAGTACAGGAAGTATTAAATCAGGCTCTTTCCGATCTTTTTGCGAAGAAAACGGCCTGCATCGGCGCAAGCCGGACCGACGCCGGGGTACATGCTCTCGGCAATGTTGCGGTATTTGATACGGATGCGAGAATGCCGGCGGACCGTATCGCATTTGCACTCAACACACGGCTTCCGGCAGATATCCGTATTCAGGGATCATCCGAAGTGCCGCCAGACTTTCACCCGCGTTTTACCGCAACAGTCAAAACATATGAATACAGGATTTTGAACCGCACCTTTGCAGATCCGACGCGGAGACTGAATTCCTATTTCTGGTACGGCCCGCTGGATGTGGATGCGATGCGGCAGGCAGCATCGTATCTGGTTGGCATGCATGATTTTAAAAGCTTTGCAACAGCAAAACCGGAGGTGACCGACACGGTCCGTACGATCTATGAAACGAGTTTGGAAAAAGAAGACGATCTGATCCGCTTCCGGATCACCGGAAACGGTTTTCTCTACAATATGGTGCGGATTATCACCGGAACACTGCTTGAGGTTGGAAAGGGTGATTATCCGCCGGAGAAAGTAAAAGAAATCCTTGCGGCGAAGGATCGAAAAATGGCGGGAGCAACGGCCAGGCCGGAGGGGCTGACCCTGGTGCAGATCCGGTATCCCGAATGGGATTTCGAGTAAAGACATAAGTGGTCTGTATTTCCCGCAAAACGGGACTCGCAGTTTGCAAAAAAATGCAAAATATGGGTAAAAAATAGTTGACATTCCAAAATCCGTATAATATAATTACTAAATGTGTGACGTAGTTTGAAAACGCCGATGCCATAAGCCCCGGTAAGGCGGTTTCCTATATACATGAAACAGTAAATTGAATTTTTCACAGGAGGTTATATCCATGAACACCTTTATGGCAAATCCAGATAAGATTGAAAGAAAATGGTATGTTGTTGATGCAGAAGGATGTACATTAGGACGTCTGGCATCTGAAGTAGCAAAAGTATTACGTGGAAAAAACAAACCGGAGTACACTCCGCACGTAGATACTGGTGATTACGTAATCGTAATCAACGCTGATAAAGTAGCAGTAACCGGTAAAAAACTGGATCAGAAGATCTATTACAGCCACTCCGATTATGTAGGCGGAATGAAAGAAGCTACTCTTCGTGAGATGATGGCTAAGAAACCGGAGAAGGTTGTTGAACTTGCAGTGAAAGGCATGCTTCCAAAAGGACCTCTTGGAAGACAGATGTTCACAAAACTTCACGTATACGCTGGTGCAGAGCACGCTCATGCAGCTCAGAAACCAGAAGTATTAACATTTTAATAGGGAGGTAAAGAACATTGGCTAGCGCAAAATATTACGGAACCGGAAGAAGAAAAAAATCTATCGCAAGAGTATATCTTGTACCGGGAACTGGTAAAGTTACCATCAATAAAAGAGACATCGATGAGTATTTTGGTCTGGAGACCCTGAAAGTTATCGTTCGTCAGCCTCTGGCAGCTACAGAGACATCCGATAAATTCGACGTGATCGTAAACGTTCACGGCGGCGGATACACAGGACAGGCAGGAGCAATCCGTCATGGTGTTGCACGTGCCCTTCTGACTGTAGACAACGACTACAGACCAGTTCTGAAAAAAGCAGGATTCCTGACTCGTGATCCTAGAATGAAAGAGCGTAAGAAATACGGTCTCAAAGCAGCTCGTCGTGCACCTCAGTTCAGCAAGAGATAATCTGCTGTTCAGACCGTATCAAAATGGTTCAAAAACCCCGGAAAATCAAGGTTTTCCGGGGTTTTACTATATCTAAACGGGCTGATATAGTTTGACCAAATTTGGAAAAACGAGAACCGTTTTCACCCAATTTTTAGTGGTCCGCAAGTGGTTAACCGGCCAAAAAGAGGGCAAAAAGAGGGTCAAGTGGTGCCCAAAGTGGTTAACCGAGAGCCGATTTTTGGGGGTGTTTTGGGGTCGCTTTTCAGCCCTTTGTTCCCTCGTTTTGGTCTGTGGCAGTTTGACATAGTTTGACCTAATTTGAATAATTGAATATGAATTTGATACAGCACTCAGTATAAAATGACTGGGTGCTTTTTTCATTTCAGGAACTCGTATTCCGGCGATAGAAAGAGCCGTCACTTCACTTTTTATTTTGGAGTGGCGGCTTTTTCTATTTCCAGAAGCAACAGAAACAATTAGAAATGAGGTGACAAACTATAAACAGTCAAGAGAATTTTGAAATTTTTTTGAA